>VBQB01000267.1:0-6063 GCA_005887855.1 Verrucomicrobiota bacterium
TCCCGAACTCCCTGGAGAGCCGAGGCAATACACGATAGCCGAATCCGCAGTCACTATGGTGTTCGCAGTCCAATTTGTTCTTGTGCAAGGATCCGGTGTGGAGAGCTAGACTTACACCCCCTGCAACGAAAAGGTTTCTTGTCAGGTTACGAGTGAATTCGTCGGTGAGGCGGTTTGACAAGCTGAGTTCATAGGTCAATCCGCCGTAGAAGACATTGGTGTCACCATTAAAGTTAGGGGTTAAGCCGACCATCGGAAAAGGCGATCCAATCCACCGCCAGAGCTTCCAATCAGGTCCATTGAGCTGGATTTCCCAATTAGGGTCGACGCCGCCTTCGTGCTTGTCACTTGTTGGCCCTGTATCGTGAATAAAGAGGCCAAAAATGGTTTTCCGCAGTAATGGTACCGTTCCGTTTTCTGCCCCGGCGACATACCCCGATGAAAGAAAGACCAACAACAGAAAGAACACAACGGTAAGTTTACAGCGCATCATGGATGAATTTAAACAGATGTACCATCGGCTGTAAGCCACGGCAATGCGCTATACTTTCCATCTGGCATGCTCATTGAGTTCTTTGACCTTTGCGTGACGGCCCTTTAATCTTGAATCCACGTAGAATAAAGTAAAACGCTGCGAGCTTAAGCGTATGCCTTTCCGTAGAAAAATCACACGCTCCAAACCATGCGTCGTATCTATTAGCCTTCTAGCGGTTTTCATTATCGGGATCACCGATTATCTAACGCCTATCGAGATTAGTCTCGCCATCTTTTATCTTTTGCCTATTTCTTTCGTCACCTGGTTCGCTGGTTGGAAAGAGGGAATGATGATCTCGTCGGTCGCCGCCGTGATCTGGTTGATCGGCGATTTTCTTTTGGTGGAACGAAATCTTTCTTACCCCGCTGTCCCCTATTGGAACGCTATAATGCAGGACGGGGTCTTTATTGTCATCGTCCTTCTGCTATCGAGGGTAAAAGTCGCGCTGCTGCGCGAGAAGGAGATATCCCGGCTCAAAAGCGAGATGCTATCTCAGATTGGCCATTTGAATCTCGCCGTTACGTCGAGTTTAGATTCGGCAGACGTTGGAAAAAGTCTCTTGGACACCATCGAGCTTTTCTTTCCCGAATGGTCCACCACGTTGGCGTTGGTTAACGAGCACACTGGAGCTTTAGAATCTTTCGTATCCCGTATTCAGGGTGAAAGGGGATGCACGAAGGAGTTGGTAGGTTGGCGCGGGACTAGAGAGGTCCTTGAAACTAACGCCAACCTTGTTCTTCAAAACACCAAGACCGACCCGCAGCATGATTGGGTTTCCTATTTAGGGCTTCCGCTCGTCGCAACAGGCGATATGCTGGGTGTCCTTTCCATCTTCACAAATCAGAAGCACGACTTTACCAACGAAGAGATTGCGTTCTTCAATACGCTAGCCGGCCAAGCAGTCATCGCCCTCAAGAACGCTCGTTTATTCGAAGAAGTGCGCAAGGGCCATGCACAGCTAAAGGAGCTTTCCCATCGGCTGCTGGACGTGCAAGAGACCGACCGCCGCCACATAGCCAGAGAACTTCACGACGAAGTCGGCCAGGTTCTCACAGGGCTTCAAATGACCCTTGAAATGGCGGGTCGTTCGCCTCACGAAGAAGCCGGTATCAAGCTGGCTAAAGCGCAATCGCTCGTCAACGACCTGATCAGACGCGTACGAGGAATATCCCTTGATCTCCGGCCTTCTATGCTCGACGACCTGGGCCTGTTGCCGACATTGCTATGGCACATAGAGCGATATACTTCGATCACGGAAGTGAAAGTAGATTTTTGCCACGACGGCCTGGAGAACAAACGGTTTATATCCCAGGTCGAAACCTCTGCCTACCGCATCGTGCAGGAAGCGCTCACCAATATTGCCCGTCATGCTAGAGTCGATCGCGCTACTGTTTATATATGGTGCATGCCGGATACCCTCATTCTCAAGGTTCAAGATGATGGAGCCGGATTCGACCCGCAGGCTGCACCGCGTAATGGAAAAACTGACGGCCTGACCGGGATGCGTGAACGCGCAAAGTTGCTTGGCGGTGAGCTAAACATAGAATCGGCTTCAGGCACGGGTACTTGCATCATAGCTGAACTGCCCTTGCAGGAAACTTTCGAGGCGGTAATTACAGATGAACAAGGTAAACATACTGTTGGCAGATGACCACCCAATTGTTCATGAGGGTTTACGGGCCTTGATCGAGGCTGAGCCAGACCTCGCCGTAATTGCCGAGGCTGACAACGGCCTTGAGGCGATACGCCTGACTGAAAGTCTGCGGCCAAACGTGGTGCTGGTTGACTTGGCAATGCCTGGCCTGAGCGGTTTGGAGGTTACGCGTCAGGTGAAACAGCGGTTCCCGAACATCCGTGTCATTATACTCTCTATGCACGATAACGAAGGCTATGTGCTGGAAGCATTAAGGAACGGAGCCTCCGGCTACGTTCTTAAAGAGTCCTCGGTCAAAGAGGTTACAAAAGCAATCAGAGAAGTGGCTGCCGGGCGACGCTTTCTAAGTGTTTCGTTATCTCAGCATGCTATCGATGGCTATCTTGAAAGAGCCAAAACAGGCCCATTGGACCCGTATGAGACGCTCACTACCCGAGAACGAGAGGTTTTCGAGATGACGGCCGAATGTAACACCAGTATCGAAATCGGCCGCCGGTTATTTATCAGTCCCCGCACCGTGGAGATCCATCGTCAAAATGTGATGCGCAAGCTGGGCCTTCGTAATCAAGGCGAGTTGATCCGCTATGCCGTAAAAAAGGTTATCCCGCCCCAATCTTAACCGCGCGTGTTCAGCATCTTCCTCTAAATTACGTAAATCTACGTATTTTAAAACAACATCTAGCTGACTATAGGCTTAGCTGTGTGGCCGCTGCCGCATCGACAAGGTTTCACAACGGGATAGCAACGAATTCGTTTAATCCGACAATATTTAAAAACCCTGCGTGGACCTACCTTGATTGGATCCTGTTGATCATTGTCGTGCTGGCAGTGCTGCTATTAATATTCGTGGTTTCGATAAATAGGGATTGAGAAACGCAGCTCTTCAACACTCCGCAAAGTAACCGACGTCTGCATTCTTCCGTCGTAGGGTTTGCGGTCAAGTTTTATGACCTAATGAGGGCGGCAAATGAACTTTCTTACCTATCTCCCAGCACTTATCGTACTGGTCGCGGTTGTTGTTCCATGCATATGGCTTTTCCGAAAATGGCACAAGGAAGATGCAGAGAAAAAAAACCGGAACTAACGAGCTTATGCGCGAGCGCAGCACACGCACCGCAACTCCAGGCCAAAGTGCCGCGCTACTCAGCTGCGTGGCCTATGATCTTCTGCCAGCCCTTCTTTATCCTCTTTCGCAAAATTGCTTGCGAGGCAGATTGTCACGCCTAAAGGTGAACGATGAGTTTGTCGCCGGGGCATAAACCTCTGTGAACTTTTTTGTAGCTCTCAACACCCCGAGAATCCGTTGGGCGGTACTGGGCTTTGCGGCCGTTCTGCTGCTGTTCGCGCAGTCCTCACGGACCAAGCTGACTAAAGCTCGGCGATGAACCCTACTATAACAAACCGCCGCTCCTCTTCTGGCTGTCAGCGTTCGCTATCAAGATTTTTGGGTCGACCGTATTCGCCGTGACTCTTTTTTCCCGGATATTCGGCCTTGCCTGTGTTTTTCTAACTGCCTTGCTCGGTTCGCGCCTTTATGACGCAAAGGTCGGCTGGGCTGCCGGCTTAATCCTTGCCACAACCCATCTGTTCTTTCGCAGTTCCGCTACTTTTCGCTTGGAGTCGGGTCTGACATTCGGAATTCTGCTTTCGCTGTATGGATATTTGAACGGTGAGAGAAGATGGGGACCGCCGTTGTTCTATCTCGGCACGTGCATTGCGGTCCTCACAAAAGGAATCCCAGGATTTTTGCCGCTCTTAACGGCGCCTATGCACGCATTTCTGAGTATCCCTCTGAGATTATGGTACAAAGGTGTCGTTCGTTGGCTACTATGGTCGCCGCTGCTTATCCTTCCCGTTCTTTGGTGGATCCATCTTGTAAAGACAGACGGAGAAGTTCCTCTGAACATGCTCCTTGCTGATCTCGCGAGAACCAAGGGGAATCATCTCTCGAGGATTGCGGAGTTCTGGACCATTTGTGTAGTGGGTTTTGTGAAAACGTATTGGCCTTGGCTTCCGTTCGCTGTGACAGGTCTGTGGCTCTCGATACAAGACCTACGCAATCCACAACGCGAGCGCTCTGCGCGAGCATCTGCAGGCTTTCTTCTGGGGTGGATTGCCATCGTGTTTGTGACCAGCGCGCTGAAGAATGCGCAATACTTACGATATATTTTTATCGCGCTGCCAGCGATCTCGATCATGGCCGCGGTGGCGCTCGTCCATATCACACCGGAGAAACTGTTTAATTGTTTTGCCGGTATTGTGGCGTTGGCTACTTTACTCGCGGCTGTCGGTATTGCATGCTTTGCGTCAGGAGTTCCTTCAGAGCTGACGCAATATCAAACAATGGGACAAATTCTCAATGAGCGTCTGCCCGCGAGGGCGCCGGTTTCCATAATAAAGATGGTCCAAGATAATGCGGCTCCAGAGCTTGCCCTCCATGAAAAGGCGCGGGCGCTTTTTTTCTTTGGCCGAAGTGCGCGGCTGGTCTCGGTCGATGAAGTTAAAAGAGCTCCTATAGGAGATCGACCTACACTACTGGTTAAAGCAAATGATTGTTCCCGCCTCAAAGCTCTGCTCCCTCTAGAGGTGTTGTTTGCCGGCAGCACGTACTGTTTATTGGAAACCGTTCGTTAAACAGCTCTCCAGCCGGTATGCTTTGGTTTCGTATCGGAATGTTGCACAAGTAAAAACCGTAATGACAAAGGGCCGTGCTTTCAGTCGATGAACGAGCCTCGATCATGCGCCGACTTTCTGCGAATTAATTCTTAGGATCATTGGTCACTTCTTGGAAAGCGCCGCGACTACAAGAGGTAAAAAATGACAGATATTGGATTAGAAATGGCTCTGATCATGCTACTCATTATAGGTAACGGTGTCTTTGCTATGTCGGAAATAGCGATCGTTGCGGCTCGTAAGTCGAGGCTCCAGGATTGGGCGGGAAAAGGCGACGCCAAAGCAAAGAGAGCCCTGGAGCTTGCCAACCAACCCAACCAGTTTCTTTCAACGGTTCAGATCGGTATTACCCTCGTGGGTATTCTCGCAGGCGCATTCGGCGGTCGGAGTCTTGCCGATGAGATCGCGCGCTATTTGAGTACAGTTCCAGTCATACAAGCCTACAGCGACGCTATCGCTTTGGGGGTGGTCGTTATCTGCATTACGTATCTTTCCGTTGTCATTGGTGAATTGGTACCCAAGCGGATCGCTTTAGGTCACCCCGAAAAGATAGCTACATTCATGGCTGGGCCGATGCAGATGTTATCGGCGATTTCTTCTCCGGTGGTTCGGCTGTTGAGCGTCTCGACCGATGCGCTGTTCAGGTTGTTAGGCAGCCGGCCAGTGAAGGAGGCTCCGGTGACGGAAGAAGAAGTCAAAACATTGATTCAACAAGGAACTGCGGCTGGTGTGTTTGAGGCATCAGAACAAGACATGATTGAAGCTGTGATTGCCTTGGGCGACAAAAGCGCGCGCGCCCTGATGACCCCGAGAACGCAGATCGTATGGTTTGACGTGAGCGATTCGGCTGACGAGATCCGTAAGAAACTATCGGAGAGCGGTCATTCTCGTTTTCCAGTATGCGCTGGAAGCCTGGATAATGTCGCTGGTGTCACACAGGCAAAGGACCTCTTGGCTGGCGTTCTCGCTGACAACAGAATCGATCTCAATCAATCTCTGCAGCAGCCGGCATTCGTGCCTAGAAGCATGTCCGCTTTACAGGTGCTCGATCACATCAAACGCTCCGGCAGCCACCTCGTCTTGGTTATGGACGAGTATGGCGGTATCGAAGGATTGCTTACGCACCATGATGTCCTGGAAGCCATAGCCGGTGACATGCCTTTCGGTAAAAGTCCTGTCGAATCTAAGGCCGTTCAGAGAC
>VBQB01000267.1:6284-13459 GCA_005887855.1 Verrucomicrobiota bacterium
CCGAAAAATAGGGAAAGCACCGGCGTCATAAGAGTAGGTTAGTAAACACCGATTGCCCGTCGATATTCAAATGGACGATTTGCCGACGTGGTTAAAATAGTCATTTGGTTGCTGGTGGGTGGTACGCTGACCTATGCCGTTGTGATGAGCGTGCTGTCAATTGCAGGTCATGAAGGAGCTCTTCTTTCGCGATAGACTAATCGTCCCGGCTGCGCTATGAATAGTCGCATTATGTTTGGTCTGAAGAAGGGAGTCACTCGACCGATAGTTCTTTCCGCCATCGTGCTGGCTGTTCTCTTGCCTGTGCTGCACCTCCACCCCGATTACGGCCACGAACACACAGATCATGGAATGCACCACGGCACAGTAATCCATGCTGATTTTTTTGCAGCCTTCGCGCGTAGCCACGGTGGAAAATTAACCGACTACACAGTCTGGGACGAGAGTCCAGCTAGCCTACCTGACCAGATCAGCCTCGTGACTCTCGCCTCTCGCGACCTTTGGTCGTTCCCCGCTGCTCATCAAAGCGATATCGCTTTTCTCCTCTTTGTCGAGCCGTTAAGTTCGCCCGAGAGTCTGCATTGCAGATGGGCTCCCAAACGCGAACATCCACCTCCGACAAAAGTATTCTACCTAAATCTAAACTCTCCTCGTTCTCCCCCACAGTTAACATAGTCCTCTGGTACCGGGAAAATGATTCCTTGCGGCAGGCCTTCGATGCTCGCCGATAAACGCTCTCGTTTCTAATTCGGGGAAGCAATGGCCCCGAGATTTGGCGTGATTTTTATGAACTTCAATTTACCGCTCAAGCTGTGCCGCGCGATCTCCGTTGCGGTGCTGGTCGCCAGTTCCACGACGTTCAACTCAGACGGAGCAGAGAAACCTCCTTCCGACTCCATCAAGGTAACCACACCAACCACCCAGATGACACTCGAAACAGTGGTTGCGGATGTCCTGGAACACAATCCCGAACTCAATTTCTACAGCGCCGAGATTGCCGCGGCCAAAGGCGGAGAGCGAACCGCGGCGGCATGGGTCAATCCAGAGCTTTCTACCACAGTCGGCGACAAACGGGTGACAGGCGCTGGACCGACTTCTGAAGGTGTCGCCTGGTCGGTGTCAGTGCGACAGCCCTTCGAATGGCCGGGGCGCATTCCACTCAGGAAGGCGATCGCCAACCAACAGATACAATTGGCCGAGCTGGGCTTCGCCCGGTTCAAAGCTGCGCTGGCCGCACGAACACGCTCAGTCGCGTACGGCTTGTTCGCGGCCCAGCAAAAGACAGCGGCGGCGCGGGAAGTCGCCGACCGTTTTCATGTCTTGCGGCAAGTGCTGGTGCAACGGGACCCGGCCGGAATCACGCCGGAGCTAGAACTGCGCATCATCGAGGCGACGGAGATCACGATGCTCCGCAAGGCCAGTGAGGCGTCGGTGGCAGAGCAAGCAGCATTGCTCGAATTGAACCAACTGCGCGGTCAACCGTGGCAGCAGACGATGAAGATTGCACCGGTAGATCTGGCATTCACCGCTGCGCCGGAGCAAGAAGCTCTTTTGGTGGCGGCGAGAGCAAGCAATTTCGAGATCCGGATGCGCCAAGTCGAATTGGAACAACAAGGCTTTAAGGTAGATCTAGCGAAGAAAGACGCTTATCCGTCGTTCACCGTGTGGCCCTATTTTTCCCAGGAGCGAGCGGGGGATCGCGAGCGACAAATGGGTATCGGCATTTCGGTGCCACTACCCCTCTGGAACCGCAATGAGGGAAATATCGAGACCGCCACGGCCCGGCAAAAGCAGGCGGAAACTTCGATGTATGTTACGCAGCGGACCATCGAGCGGCAAGTCGTCGAGAAGGCGTTGATGTATCAGACGAAGTTAACTGAGATGGCGAAGTGGCGCCCGGAGTCGGTGGCTGAATTTCGCAAAGCGGCGGAATTGGCCGACCGTCACTACCGGCTCGGTGCGGTGCCAATTGCGACTTACGTCGAGCTGCAAAAACAATACCTCGAAGCGACCGAGGCGCTGCTGGAAACCCGGCGCGAGGCGCTCGAAGCCGGGCAACAACTGGAACTACTCACCGGGCTGGACATCCACGCGATTCGTACCAATCCGGCCAGCAAATCTCCGAAACCTTAAGGCCTGTCAGCCATGATTAACAAGATTCTCGAATCTTCCATGCGCCAGCCCGGATTTATCCTGCTGGCTGCCGTAATCCTGCTCGCCGCTGGTCTCTGGTCAGCGTTACATCTGCCCATCGACGCTGTGCCTGATATTACTGCTCCACAAGTGCAGGTGAACACCGAAGTTCCGGCACTCGCCGCCGAAGAGTCGGAAAAGCTCGTCACGCATCCCATCGAAATTGCTCTGGCCGGCATGCCCGGCGTAGACGAAATGCGCTCGCTGACGAAGTTCGGTCTCTCGCAGGTGACGATCCAATTTAAGGACGGGACTGACATCTACCGCGCGCGCCAGCTCGTAGCCGAGCGCCTTCAAGGAGTATTGGAGCGCTTGCCTGCGGGCGCGCGACCCAAACTCGCGCCGATCAGCACGGGCCTGGGGGAAATCTTTTACTACACCGTGAATTACCGTGCCGACGCGAAGAATAAACCGGTGGCGGAATTGGAGCAGTTGATCGAGTTGAGCGAAATCCAGGAATACGTAATCAAGCCGCTGCTTCGCACCGTTCCGGGCATCGCTGAAATCAACGAGAGCGGCGGCTACGAAAAGCAATTCGTCGTTCAGCCCAAACCCGATTTGCTGGCCCAAGTGGGCATGAGTTTCAACGAATTGGCTGACCTTGTCGCGCAGAACGTTGAGAATGCAGGCGGCGGTATTATCAGCCGCGGCACCGAACAACTCACCATCCGCGCCGTGAGCCGCGTGAACGATGCGGAAGATATCGCCAATCTGCCGCTCAAATTCGGCGCCGGCGTCACGCCGCTTCTTGTCAAAGACGTGGCCGAAGTACGGCCCGGAACCAAGTTCCGCACCGGCGCGGCCACGCTCAACGGCCATGAGGCGGTGATTGGCACGACGATGATGCTCGCCGGCGAGAACAGCCGCGACGTTGCCGAACGGGTCAAGGCGCGTATTGCCGAAATTCAGAGCAAGCTGCCCGAGGGCGTAGAGATTCAGATACAATACGACCGCTCCCAGCTTATCGATCGGACGGTCCGTACCGTCAGGACCAACCTGTTCGAAGGCGCGGTGCTCGTGGTTGCAGTGCTGCTTGTCTTACTCGGCAACTGGCGCGCGGCGCTCATCGTCGCCTCCGCGATCCCGCTTTCGTTCCTCTTCGCGCTCATGGGCATGACACGATTCGGTATCTCGGGAAACCTGATGAGCCTCGGTGCGGTGGACTTCGGCCTTATCATCGACGGCGCGGTCGTTATCGTGGAGAACGTCGTCCGCCGACTTGGCCAACGGCAGCACGAGCTTGGACGCGCGCTCACGGTCGAGGAACGAGCGCATACCGTGCTCGCCGCTGCAAAACAGGTCGGCAATCCGATGTTCTTCGGCGTGGTCATCATCACGGTCGTCTATATCCCGATTCTCGCGTTGACAGGCATTGAAGGAAAAATGTTTCATCCGATGGCGCTAACCGTCATGCTCGCGCTCGCAGGGGCGTTGGTGCTCTCGCTCACGTTGATGCCGGTGCTTTGCTCCTTTGTTTTGCGCGGCAAAGTTCATGAAGGCGACAAGCATTACGACTTCGCTGGATCGTGGTCATGGCTGCCGTCGCGATATTTGCCGGGTCGCTTTGGCTGTTTCAGCATCTAGGGGCGGAGTTTGTGCCCAAACTCGACGAGGGTTCGATCACCGCAATGCTCTACAAGCCCGTGGGTATGAGCTTGGAGGAATCCCTTAGGACCGACATCGAAGTCGAGAACCGGTTATTCAAGGAATTTCCGGAGATCACCCGCGTCTTCACCCGCATCGGCACGAGCGAAATCGCCACCGACCCGATGCCGCCCAACGAGAGCGACGTTTACATCTTCTACAAGCCGGTTGCCGACTGGCCGAAAACGCCCGAGCGTCCGGCGAATAAAGCGGAATTGCGCGAGCAGATCGAGGCTATGCTCAAAAAAATCAATCCGGACTATAGCATCCTCTTTGGGCAGCCCATCGAGATGCGCTTCAACGAAATGCTTGAAGGCACGAAAGCCGAGTTGTCCGTTAAGATTTTCGGTAGCGACTACGACGTGCTTGAAAAATACGCCGAACAGATCAAGGGCATCCTCGAAAAGACGCCCGGCGTAGCGCAGGTCGAATTCGAGACCGAGGGGCGCACGCCACAACTGCAGATGCAGATCAAGCGTGATGTGCTGCGGCGCTATAACCTCCAGGCGGGCGAGGCGAATAAAGCCATCAGCGTCGCGCTGGCCGGCCGCGAGGTCGGTATTATCGTCGATGGCAACCGCAGGCACGACATTGTGGTGCGGATGCCCGAACAACTGCGCTCGCATGATGAGCAAATCAGGAAGTTGCCGGTGCGGGTCGGGCAGAATGGTCTCATCCCGCTTGGAAAACTGGTGGAGTTTAAGACGCTCAAGGCGGTCGAACCCATTCGGCGCGATGCCGGCCAGCGCCGCGCTGCGCTCATGGTGAACCTAAAGGTGAGCGACGTGGAAGGTTTTGTCCGCGAAGCCGAGCGGCGCATCAAGGAACAGGTGCGTTTGCCGGACAACTACATTCTAGAATTTGGCGGTCAGTTTAAAAATCTGCAAGAAGCCCGCACGCGCCTTGCCGTGGTCGTTCCCTCGGCCTTGGCGCTCATCTTTGTGCTCATCTTTTTTGCGTTCGGCAGCCTTCGACAGGCGTTGTTGGTCTACTCCGGGATTCCCCTGGCCCTTACCGGTGGCATCCTCGCACTCTGGCTGCGCAGCATGCCGTTCAGCATTACGGCTGCGGTGGGTTTCATCGCGCTCTCCGGTGTGGCAGTTCTGAACGGCCTAGTGATGATCAGTTACTTCAACCAGCTCCGCGAAGAGGGTAAATCCATCCGCGACTCGGTGATCGAAGGCTCGCTCACTCGCTTGCGTCCAGTACTGATGACTGCTTTGGTGGCGAGTCTCGGTTTCGTGCCGATGGCGATAGCCACGGGCGCAGGAGCGGAAGTGCAGCGTCCGCTCGCAACCGTCGTTATCGGCGGCATCCTCAGTTCCACGTTCCTAACTCTGGTGCTGCTGCCGGTGCTTTACGAGTGGGTTGAACGCAGAGTAGCCGTCAGGGTATCCGGCAATGAAAACCGATGACCTGGTTTTCCCTACGTCGTGCGAATAGCATATCGTCATACCTAGGAGTATGATTTTCGTATGTTTAATGTTGGTCATTCTCATTACCATAGTGATCCAGATCACAGCCATGATCACACGCACGGCACGATAGACCCAGTACTCCTCAC
This sequence comes from Verrucomicrobiota bacterium, assembly GCA_005887855.1. Next base: position 11,686 of record VBQB01000267.1, read on the forward strand.
CACAGAGCGTGGCATTTGGGCGGTCAAATGGTCGCTCGTCGGCCTGGCGGCCACCGCCATACTTCAAATTATCGTCGTCGTCTTTTCTGGAAGTATCGCGCTCCTCGCCGACACGATCCATAACGTTGCCGACGCCGCGACGGGCATACCTTTATGGATTGCTTTTGCCCTGGCGCGGCGACAGACTTCCCGTCGCTTCACTTACGGTTATGGCCGTGTGGAAGATGTAGCCGGGGTCATGATCGTCCTGACCATCTTATTCAGCGCAGTTGTAGCGGGCTATGAGTCGATCAATCGATTGTTGCATCCCCAAGCCGTTGAGCATCTGTGGGCGGTTGCCGTAGCTTCCATTATTGGTTTTGCTGGCAATGAACTGGTGGCGATTTTGCGCATTCGCGTAGGCCGAGAGATCAACAGCGCCGCTCTCGTGGTCGACGGTTACCATTCGCGTGTGGACGGCTTGACTAGTTTAGGCGTGTTGTTTAGCGCGGTGGGCGTGTGGCTCGGCTATCCGTTGACAGACCCGATCATAGGTCTTGTCATAACGGTTGCCATCTTGCCCATAGTTTGGGAGTCAGGAAAAGCCGTTTTTACCCGCTTGCTAGACGGAGTCGATCCTGAAGTGACCGACGAAATCACCCACGCGCTGAAGCATGCCCAAGGTGTACACGACGTTACAGAAATACGGCTACGCTGGTCGGGTCATCGTTTATACGCCGAAGTCAACGTTGCTGTAAGTCCCAAACTGTCGGTTGCGGAAGCGCACGCGATTGCCATGGAAGCGAGGGGAGAAGAACACCACCGCATCATAGAGCACACACACGAAGGCTTGGCGACCCATTCGCACCGTTAGGCAGAAGCGGCGCGACAACTGTAGTTCGCCTTTAGATTCCCGGACCTATTCTCATTTGCTTCACCGGCGTCGTCAAGGCTTTTGCTCTTTCCAAGAGGCAATGACTTTCTACCGTTCGTTGAAAATCCCTGCCAAATCGTTTTTTGAAAGGCTCGCAGCCTTGACAGAATAGTTTCCCGTCGGTATATCGGATTTCGATAACGAAATTAGAATGCGGTGAATGCAGCAAAAGCAAGATAGAGCGGACCAGGACCTCTATGGCGGTTTGATCCGCCTTCACATCCTGCACCATGCTGCGGAGCGGCCGGTTTTTGGCCTCTGGTTTATCGAGGAGCTTGCGCGGCACGGGTACAAGCTTGGCCCGGGCACTCTCTATCCTTTGCTTCATGGACTTGAACGGAAAGGATATCTCCGATCGACAAACGAACGTTCCGGGAAAAGCTCGCGCCGGGTTTATCGCGCCACTGCTCTGGGGCGCAAAGTTCTGGCGACCGCCAAAGAGAAAGTCAGCGAGCTGTTCGGCGAACTATTGGAGAATGAGTAAAGTCTTGGCCGTATAAACAAGCGACCGGCCAATGGCAACGAATATCGTCGGGAGGATCGTATGAAATACACAACCGGCCTTTGGGGTGCGCTGATACTCTGCGTGGTTCTAATTGCCATGCTTTTTTGGAAGATTTTTAGTCTAAACAGCCAAGTCCGAAACCTTGGCGCCCCTAATGACGGAACTCTTCAAGAATCTCTCAAGCGAGTGCAAGCCGAACTGGCAAGTGTAAAAGAACTCGCACCAGGGCTGGGAGAATATATGACCACGATCCAATTACACGCGGGGAAACTCTGGTTTGCCGCCAAAGCCTCGAATTGGGAGCTGTCTCAATATGAGCTGGATGAACTGAAGGAAACCATGGAGGCTGCTAAGAC
>VBQB01000268.1 GCA_005887855.1 Verrucomicrobiota bacterium
CCCCGCGGCACGCTTGTCCCACGGCTTCCGTACTCGCATCGATGGCCTCAATGAATTGATCCACAAATTTGCAGTACATACCTGCTAATCCTTGCGAGCCATGAACAGCGGGTCACGAATGAACCCAGCGTATCCAAGCTGGCTGACTTCCGACCTTATTTTACACCATCGGGCGAAATCGGCCGACCACTTCCTGCATGCGACCGGTGATTTGGCCTAACGAAGAGACTTCGACAGCCTCGAGCAAAGCGGGAAAACAATTTTCACCGCGCTCCACAATATCGACAAGTTTATCGAGCGCGCGTTTCGCTTTCTCCGCATTCTTCTTTTTGAACTTCCTAAGGCGATCAACCTGTAGTTGCTGTTTCGCGCGTGGCGTGCGGGCGAGTTTTATTTCCGGTGCGTCATCCTCGCCGTTGCGATATTTATTCAAGCCGATGATCGGACGAGTCCCATCGTAAATTTGCTGCTCGTAGCGATGGGCGGCATTCTGAATTTGACTGCGTTGGAACCGATCTTCCACCGCCGCCAGCACGCCACCAAGCCGCTCAATCTCGCGGAACTCATCGAGAATCGCCGCCTCCACCGCGCGCTCCACTGCTTTCATGCCGGGCGAACCGCTCAACATGTTCATGGTGTGTTTGAAAATACCGGATTCCTCGAGCAGGATCGCCTGGCCATGCGCGGCGAGCCGGATCCACTCTTCGCTCGGCGTTGTGAACGGTTCGTCGGCGCTGTTTGAGTGACATGAGTTCGTCGCGTTCATGTAAGCGAGCATCAACTCTGTCGCAGTGCGGGTGAGATTATTTTTGAATTCCGCCGCGATGAGCGACCGGCCGCTCGTCTGCGTGTGCAATTTGAAAAGCTGCCCGCGCGGTCCCGCGCCAAACGCGTCGCGCATACCGATCGCCCAAATCCTCCGCGACACGCGCGCCAGCGCGATGTATTCGGCGTCCAGCCCGCAATCCAGAAAGAATGAGAGACGCGGGCCGAATTGATCGACCGGGATGCCGCGCGCGGAGAACATTTCCGCGTAGGCGAATCCATTCGAGAGCGTGTATGCCGCCTGCTGCACTGGCGTCGAACCGGCTTCGCCGATGTGATAGCCGCTGATCGAGATTGGATACCAGCGCGCCATTTCCCGCGTCGTAAATTCCACCATGTCGGTGAGAAAACGCAGCGATGCTTCGATCGGAAAAATCGTTTCGTTTTGCGCTTGGACTTCCTTGAAAATGTCGGCCTGAATTGTGCCGCGCAGTTTGGGAACAACTTTGGGACCGAAACGCCGTTTCGCAGCCGCGATATACAGCGCCATGATGATCGGCGCCGGGCCGCTAATCGTCATCGACGCGGAAAAATTCGGCGAACCAAGATCAAATCCATCGTAGAGCCGCACCATGTCTTCGACCGTGTCGATCGCGACACCGCCTTCGCCGATTTTCCCGAAGACTCCGTCCGCGTCGCTGTCGATGCCGTAAAGGGTTGGGCCATCAAACGCCGTGCTAAGCCGGTGCGTGCGCTGATGCTGCGTTAGATAATGGAAGCGCTCGTTTGTGTCCTCGGCCAGCATCAAGCCGGAGAACAATCGCGTCGGCTCCTCTGGCGGTCGCGCCCCGTCGCCCTTCGTTTTTCCCTTCACGCCGTCGGTTGAAGTTTTTTTTCCGTAGCTCCCTGTTTCGATTTCGCGCACCGGCTCCAAATACATCTCGCGATATGCGCCGTTCAGAAACGGAAACTCACCCGGCAATCCTTCGCCGAAGAGATAACGCGCGATCTCGCCCGGTTCATCGATCTCCGGCAAGGCCAGGCGCGGCAATGGCAAGCCGGTCGGTGTATGCGTCACTGGCGTTTTCGCTTTGGTTTCATTCCAACGATTAACGAGCTCGCGCCCGAATTGTTCATCCGACCGTGCGCGCTTCACCTGATCGAGAACGAACTTGTTGTACTTCTCAACCGCCTCAACGACTTGTCCGAGTTTGCTCATGAATTTCGCCTCCGTTCTCTGTCTCAGACCTCTAAACCGCGATGCCTGATTTCTACCTTTTTTTTCCTGGTTTCCTGGCTTCCTGATCGTTCCGGCAAATTAAATCGAACAACTTATCCACGCCAGGGTCCCGATGGCGTTTCGCCACCGTATCGATAAGCCGTTGTCCGCGCCGGTTTTGTTCCAGACGCTGTTCGATCTCCGTGTGCGCGGTGCGAGCGCGTTGCAGATCGCTTTTGTTCACCACGACGATGTCGGCGAGATCGAGCATGACGATCTTTTGCAACTGCAACCGGCTCCCATAATCGGGATTCATTACCAGCATGGTAAGATCGACAATTCCATTTTGCTGAAACGGCATCGCCTCCTGCCCGGTGCCAACTGTTTCGATAATGACGTAGTCGAAATTCGATTGCGCGAGGTGCGCGAGACAGTCATGGGTCGCAGGCGAAAGCCCACCGGCTTGCCCGCGCGTTGCCATGCTGCGCATGAACACGCGATCGTTCTGCGAGTTAATCATGGTGGCGCGATCGCCCAACAATGCGCCTTGCCCAATAACGCTCGGATCGTGCGACAAAATCGCGATTCGTGCTTTCGGATTTCGATTCAAAACACGCAGCACCAGCTCATCAATCAACGTTGTTTTTCCTGCGCCACCCGGTCCGGTGAAACCAATGACTTTTGAATTGCGGATTTCGGATTTCGGATTTCGGATTCGCTTCGCCGTTCGGCGTTTTCCTTTTGCGTACGCCTCTTCTATCTCAGTGAGTTTCCTTGCCAATTCCATGTCGGCCGACTTCCCGGCTGTGCGCTTGCGTGGTTTTCCGTAATGCTTGCGCACATAATCGGTCATTTCCATGAGCGACGTGCCGGCAAAGAAAATCTTGTCCACGCCTTTGCGTTTCATCGCCGCGGCATCGTCATGCGTGATTGTGCCGCCGCCGCCGCCAAAAACTTTGATGCCGGTCGCGCCGCGCTTGCGCAAAAGGTCGATAACTTCTGCGAAAAATTCCACGTGCCCACCGTTATAACTGGAAATGCCGATGGCGCGCACGTCTTCCTGGATCGCTGCGCGCACGATATCACCGACCGAGCGGTGATAGCCGAGATAAATGACCTCAATCCCGTGCCGGATGAATTCGAGATTGATCGTGTTTATCGCGCTATCGTGTCCATCGCATATCGGAACAGCAGTGAGAATTCGGATCGGTGAAGCCATGTCTTGTAGCTGCGAGAACTGACCGCGGAATCAAAATTCTAGCGGCATTCGATTGCCGGGCAATCGCATTCGAGCCTAAAATCCGCCTATGACCGACCTACTCGATTTTACCGGCAAAGTCGTGCTCGTCACCGGCAGCTCGCGCGGGATTGGCGCGGAAATGATCAAGGCGTTTGGCAAACAAGGCGCGCAATGTGTGGTCAATTATGTCGCCGATCCTGATAACCAAAACAAAGCCGACGCGGAGAGCGTGGCGAAAGAGTTAAACCAGCCGCTCGTGATTGAGTCCGACGTGACGAAACCCAACCAAGTCGAATCAATGATGAAACAAATACAAGATCGCCATGGCGGTCTGGATATTCTCGTGAACAACTCCGGCATCATATGCGATCGCACGATTAAGAAGATGTCGATGGAAGAATTTGAGAGCGTTGTGCGTGTAAATCTTACCGGCACATTCACCGTTACGCAAAAAGCGGCGGCTGTTCTGCCAATCATTGCGCTGACAAAAGTCTCCGCGCGTGAGTTTGCGCGTCAGAACATCACCGTCAACGCCATCGCGCCTGGCTTCATCGACGTCGGCATGAGCAAAGGCCTGCCCGAAGAAGTGACCGCGAACTTCATCAAACAAATTCCGCTCGGCCGCCTCGGCGACGTCAATGAGATTGTCGATGCAGTCCTCTTCCTCACCTCACCGATGGCCTCGTATATCACCGGCCACGTTTTGAACGTGAACGGCGGCTTCTACATGGGGTGAACGGTTCGCAAAGCACGATGAAGCAAAAGCAATTGGCGACTTATCCGAACACGCTGACTTGACCCGTGAAGTTCGTGGTCAAAAGTTGAAATCGGAAGAAACGGTTTTGCTTGGCAAACCAAACTCCGCGACTGCAGGCGTGAAGCGGGACATCTGATTTCTGCCCCTAACCCAACTTCTGCACCAACAACCAGACCAGCGCTGAGAGCATCGCCGCGAATGTCGAAAGCACCAGCGCGGCACGCTTCGACTGGCGTATTTTGAACTCAGGTTTCGGAATGTCGTCGTGAATATGACTTTGGACTTTACTGATGATACGCCTGGGCTCAACAAATCCGCTGCCCCTGTATCCGAGAAGCTGAATTCTGACAAACGCGCCCGAGGTGACTCGAACACCCGACCCACGGATTAGAAATCCGTGTTTGGTCGGATTTGCCGCGAGTTCAATTTTGGCGATTCCTACCTCTGAAAAGCAGTTTCACGAGGGGAAAACGTGCATATTCCCGCCGAATGCGTTTGCGAACGATTACGCAACGACGCAAGAACGCGCAATCTATTTGCCAAGTTCGTGTTAAGTGCCCTCGCGCGCGCACGCGCGATAGTTGTGACGAAAGACCAATCAGGTGATGAAAAACTATTTCGCGTCCGGTTTCGGCAACGAAATCGAAGCTTGCCCAAATACGTAACGCCAACCAGTAGCCGTCCGAACATAAGTCTCACTGAACCAGACTTTGTAATCGAAGGGGTTTTGGTCTCTGGT
>VBQB01000269.1 GCA_005887855.1 Verrucomicrobiota bacterium
CCTATCAGGAAGTGCGACTTGCATTTCGTGCGTCATGGTGTTCATTGGTCGTCCGCAGCGAGTTTTGAAATTACGCCGTTGGTCCCTGGGTCTCCGTCGCTGGACGTGAAGCCGCACTCGCCAGGGGAAACCCGGCAAGGAAGGAATTTCGATTTAAGATTTTCGAATTTCGATTGCTCTGGCTATAGCCGGTTTTCAATCGTCAATCGAAAATCGATATTCGAAAAATAGAAGATGCCAATCCGTTACGGTCGTTTTGAAATGCCGAAAACTCTCGTTAAGGACGAGAGCACAGCCGCAGAAACTTACGCCAAATTCGTGGCCGAGCCGTTTGAAGCCGGCTATGGCCACACCGTTGGAAATTCACTCCGGCGTGTCCTGCTTTCCTCTCTGGAGGGCGCAGCCATCACCGCGGTGCAAATCACGGGTGCCCAACATGAGTTCGCCACGCTCCCAGGCGTCGTCGAGGACGTAACCGACATCGTTCTCAATTTGAAGAAGGTGAAATTCAAAGCCGACGATCATGAACCGCGCAAGCTTTCGTTGATCGTGAACAAGGAAGGCGAAGTCACTGCCGGGGACATCCAGGCGGTACAAGGCTACGACGTCCTCAATCCCAAGCAGGTGATCTGCACTCTCGACAAAAAACACAAATTTGATGCCGAGCTCGAAGTGCGCGTCGGCCGCGGTTTTGCCACCGGTGAGGAAAACAAGCGCGCCGATCAACCGATCGGTTTGATCCCGATCGATTCCATCTTTTCACCGGTGACGCGCGTGAAATACGCGGTCGAGAATACTCGGGTGGGTCAACGTACCGATTATGACAAACTTATTCTCGAAATCTGGACCGACGGACGGTTGACGCCGGACGACGCGCTCCTCCAGGCCTCCGCAATTCTGCGACATCACCTCGATGTGTTTGTGAACTTCAACGAGGACGTGATCGAATTCGACGAGACGCCGGCTGGTGTAAGCGAAGAAAACCTGAAGCTCAAGAAGCTGCTCAACATGAGTGTGAATGAGATCGAGCTCAGTGTGCGCGCCGCGAATTGCTTGAATAACGCGAACATTACAACGGTCGGTCAGCTTGCCCAAAAGACCGAGGCCGAAATGCTGAAGTATCGCAACTTCGGCAAGAAATCGCTCAACGAAATCAAAGACAAGCTGCAACAACTTGGTTTGAGTCTGGGGATGAAATTCGATCCCGGCCTTGTGGATATTCCCGTGAGTGTCGAGGGCGCGGGCCCTAACGGCACGGGTGCGGAGCAGTAATCGTGTTGGATCGACAAACCCGCATTCGCCACGTTTATGAGGCATCAAAAGAAGACGATCAAGCTTGGCCGCACGGCTGAGCACCGCAAGGCCCTGCTCGCCAATCAGATTTGCTCCTTGATCGAACACCAACGCATCAAGACGACTTTGGCCAAAGCGAAGGCGGTTCGGCCGCTCGCTGAAAAGATGGTGACGCTTGGGAAAAAAGGATCGATTCATGCGCGACGGATGGCCCTCGCAACATTGCGGCAAAAGAATGCAGTCAAAAAACTGTTCGACGAGATCGCGCCGCGATCGACAAACCGCAACGGTGGTTACACGCGCATCGTGAGGCTTGGCCAGCGTAAGAGCGACTCAGCCTCGATGGCGTTTATCGAATGGGTCGATGCGGCACAAGTAATCGAGGAAAAAGCCGCGGACGAAAAGAAGGCGAAACGAAAAGAGGCCGAGCCAAGCGCAAAACAAAAGGAACCCGCTCCGCAACAAGAAGAACCAGCGACCAAAGAAAAGGAACCGACGTCGCCACCAGCCGAAGAGTCGCAGCCGAAAAAGCGGAAATGGTTCGGCCGGAAATCCGGCGAGATCGCGGAATAAACTCGGGTCCGTATCCGATTCGCTCTACGAAGCACGGCGCGCGTGCAATCCGCGTTCGCCGCCCCCAGAGCGGCTACGAACATCCCAGAAACGGAACTAGCGATTCCCATTCGCGGAACATCGACGTCATGTCGGCGATTACTGGATTAATCTCAACTTATTCATTCCAAGTCGCTTAGACTTACAATCTTGGCGGTGGCACGCTAGCTGCATAAGGGTTGGTATCAACCAATAGAACCTTATGAAAAACTACGAATCCACCTACGCCCTTCTGGTCCGCTCGGAAGAGAAAAACCGAAGCGTGCTCGAAACCGTGGTCTGCGCCCTTTTGATCCTCAGCATCGTGTTCTCGATCTGGCAATTCGTGCAACAACCGGTACGAATTCCAGCCGCCGGTTTGCAAGGACCACCCTGCGTCGCTTGCACGACTACGGTCGCGGATCACCCTGCGCGGAGTTAATTGCCCTCCCATGCTGAAGACGGACGAGTCCGCCCGCCTTCAGTCTGCGCGTCACCTGAGAGGCACAAGTTTCCAATTAGTTTTTCTATCGCCAATCTCAAGCCACGCTACGCTTGCAGGCGAGCCGCGATTCGGTCGCGTGACGCACCCCGGATTCAGAAATAAAACGCCTCCGCGCCTTTCATTTCGCGGCACATGCGTGTGACCGTGCAAGACAACATCGACATCTTTCGGCGGTCGCTCCGGCGGAACGTGTTGAAGGCGAAACTTCAATCCACCGCGTAGAAGATCGACAACCAACGGCCACTCGCAATTGCTGTCGCAATTTCCGCGCACGACCGTGACCCGCGGCCCAATCGCGCGAAGCTCATCGAGAATGCTTTCCGCGCAAACGTCTCCGAGGTGCCAAATTTCATCGGCGCCTCTCGCAAGATCGACAACATTCTGCGGCAGTTTGTTATGCGTGTCGGCGAGAACGAAAACCGTTGTCATGTCGAGTGGAGTCGAGACATCTCTTGCCGTTTTAAGCCCCGGATGATTCTTTCACAAAGGCAGATTTCAAATATCCGCCGTGATCCTTTGCGTCCTTTGTGCGAGGCCTTAACTTCGCATCGTGTCATTTAATGATTTCGGACTTTCGCAAGAAGTCGTGCGTGGGACTCAGGCGATGGGGTTCGTCGAGCCGACGCCCATCCAGCTCCGCGCCTTCCCGATCATCCTGGCAGGCAAGGATTTAATCGGAACCGCGCAAACCGGCACCGGCAAGACCGCGGCATTTGCTCTTCCCATTCTGACGCTGCTCGCGAAGCACGGCGCGTTTCGATGTCTGGTGATCGAGCCTACCCGCGAGCTGGCTGCGCAAGTCGAAACCGCGTTTCGCGATTACGGCCGCTTCACTGATCTGCGCGTCTCTCTCGTGCACGGGGGCGTGGGTTATGGAAAACAGCGCGAGGAGCTCAAGCGCGGTGTCGACATTCTCGTGGCTACTCCCGGACGATTGCTCGATTTGCTCGAACAGCGCACGATGTCTCTGCAAGATGTGAAAATTCTTGTGCTCGATGAAGTGGATCGCATGCTGGACATGGGTTTTCTGCCGGATGTGCGTCGCATTGTCGAAAAAGTTTCGACGCACCGACAAACTCTGCTCTTCTCCGCGACCCTGCCGCCAGAGATCGAACGGCTCGCGGCCTGGGTGCTGCTCTCCTCATGGCGTTGCTGGAGCGCACAAACTTCGACAGCGCACTCATCTTTTGCCGGACGAAGCACGGCGCCGATCGCATCGCGCACCAGTTGAAAATTGGAAAGCATTCCGTGGCGGTGTTGCATTCCAACCGCACGCAGCGGGAACGAGTCGAAGCGCTGGAGGGATTCAAGAGCGGCAAATACGAAGTTATGGTGGCAACGGATATCGCATCCCGCGGGCTCGACATCGCCGGTGTAAGCCACGTCATCAATTACGATGTGCCCGAGCATCCGGAAGATTACGTGCACCGCATCGGGCGCACCGGCCGCGCCCAAAATGTCGGCGACGCGTTCACTCTTATGAACGGCCAGGAACTTCCCGCTCTACAGGCAATCGAACGTTTCATCGGTCAAAAAATCCCGCGACTGAAACTGGAAAATTTCCCGTATTTATATACAGCGCTGTTTGAACCGGAAACCCCGAGCGGCAAACGCGGGATCGGTGGCGGGCGCACGCATCGCGGATATTCATTCGGACGACGTCGGCATTGAAGCGACGCTTTTCGAACAAAAACCTCGACGAATACTTTGCTTATGCTCGAGCCAAAAATCGTTACTCAGTCACAGGATCAGTTCGATCATCTCCAGAAGAAGCTCGTGCCGCTGTGGAAATCGATCGAGCGTTTCAATCAGGATCCGCAAACGATCGTCGTGGTGCCGTCGATATCCATCGAGGCGATCGGTGCGGGTGCAGTCATGCAAGCGTACGAAGAACGTTTCCTCTTCCTCTTGCTGCTACTGCGCCAGCCCAGCGCTCGACTGATCTACGTTACTTCGCGAGCGATTCTGCCAAGCATCATCGACTACTACCTCGCTCTCTTGCCGGGCATCATCCCGAGTCACGCGCGTCGGCGCTTGTTTCTGCCTTCGCCGCTTGACGGTTCAGCGCGTCCGCTGAGCGACAAACTGCTCGAGCGGCCACGCCTGATCGAGCAGATACGTTCTTTAATAATCGATCCCGATCGCGCGCACCTTGTTCCTTTCAACACAACCCGCCGGGAGAAAGAATTGGCCCTCCGGCTGGGCATCCCGATGTACGGCGCCGATCCCAAATTTTTCCCGCTGGGGACGAAGAGCGGATGCCGGAAACTTTTCCAGGATGAGGATGTCGCGCATCCTCTGGGTCAAGAGAATCTCGGCAGCGAAGACACGCTGATCGAAGCCATCATGGAAATGCGGGCGAGCAAGCCTTCGATCAAACAGGTTCTGGTAAAGCTGAATGAGGGCGTATCTGGCGAAGGCAATGCTCTTGTCGATCTAGCCAACCTTCCAGCCCCGGGCGACTCGAAAGAGCGGAGCGCACTGAAAGACCGCCTGAGGTCTATGCAGTTCGAGTTAAAAGGAATTACCTACGACAGCTACATGGAGAAGTTGAAAGAGCGGAAAGGAATCGTTGAAGAGCGAATTGCGGGAGAGGAGTTTCGAAGCCCCAGCGTCCAGCTTCGTGTCACCCCACTGGGCGCGGTTGAA
>VBQB01000270.1 GCA_005887855.1 Verrucomicrobiota bacterium
CGTCGATTCGACGGACGCCAAAAAAATCTCGTTGCACTCGCGCGCCAGCGGAGAAAGATATGTGTCCGCGATGCCCACGCAATACGCGCCATTCGCGCGGGCCTGCTCGGCGCCCTCGACGGTTTGCCGCAGCCCGCGCCGAAAACTAATCGCGATCACCAGGTCCTGCTTGTTGACGGAGCGCACCAGGTGCAGAATCCTGCCCGCGGACGTGGCCGCAAAAATCGGCAGCCCCAGCAGGCTGATTTGATATTCCAGGTAACCCGCGAGATGTGCCGCCAAATCGGCGGCAAGGATGACGATGCGCCGCGCTTCGTGGAACCGCTTCGCCAGCGCCACCAGCCGCTGCGCGTCGAGGCTGTTCTTGAGCCCCTGAAGATTTTTAAAATCCTGTTCAAGCGACTCGACGACGTGAGCCGGCACGCTGGGGTCACGCCCGCCCGACTGCATGGTGTCGAGCGAAGTGGCGAAGGCCAGGGAAAGTTCGTGGAGGTGCCGCTGAAATTCGCGGTAACTGCCGAAGCCGAGTCCGCGAACGATGCGCACGATGGTCGCCGGATCGGTGTGCAACCGCTTGGCCATCGCCCGCACGCTGAGCAACACATATTCGCGCGGATGCTCGAGGATCGGGCGAATGATTTCCTGCCGCTTGACGCTCAGCTGCTCGATGCGTTCGCCCAAGTGCATCGAAGCTGATGGGGATGGGCGACTATTGCGTTTCATCAGGCGAGAGGATTGCCCAAAGTCCTACCTTGTGTCAACCAATTGCTCTGGTATGCTCTGGCGGCGCAACGGTTTTCTGCTGAATCGTTTAACCATTATTTTTCGTGGCGGCGGCTTTAATCTCCAGCCCCGGCGCGACGACCGGCTGAAGGAAAGGCATCATCGCGCGAAGCTTGGGTCCGAGTTGCTCGATTTGATGTTGCTGCTCGCGCTGACGCGTGGCCAGAAAGTTGGGGCAGCCCTTTTCGTTTTCTTCAATCCACTTCTTGGCGAAGCTGCCATCGCGAATTTCCGCCAGAATCTTGCGCATCTCCTCGCGAGTTTGTTTTGTCACAACTCGCGGCCCGGAAACATAATCGCCCTGCTCGGCGGTGTCGCTGACTGAATAGCGCATATAGCTGAGCCCGCCGCGGTAAATCAGGTCCACAATCAGTTTCAGTTCGTGCATGCACTCGAAGTACGCAACTTCCGGCTGATAGCCCGCTGCGACAAGCGTCTCGAAGCCCGCTTTGATCAATTCGCTGACGCCGCCGCAAAGCACCGCCTGCTCGCCAAAGAGGTCTGTCTCGGTTTCCTCAGTGAACGTCGTTTCCAAAACGCCGGCCCGCGTGCAACCCAGTCCTTTCGCGTAAGCGAGCGCCAATGCCTTGGCGCTTCCGCTCGCATCCTGTTCCACGGCAAGCAACGCAGGCGTGCCGCCGCCTTCGGTGAAAACTTCTCGCACACGATGACCGGGCGCCTTAGGAGCAATCATGGAAACATCGACAGTCTTTGGCGGCTTGATCGCGTCAAAGCGAATGTTGAAGCCGTGCGCGAACATCAGCGTCTTGCCCGCTTTGAGATTCGGCTCGATCGCGTCGCGATAAAGCTTCGGCTGCTTGGTGTCCGGCGCCAGAATCATGATGACGTCCGCCCACGCCGCAGCCTGCGCGGGCGTGTTGACCGTTAGCCCTTCTTTTTCGGCTTTCGCACGCGAAGCACTGGTTTCCGGCAGGCCGACGCGCACGGTAACGCCACTGTCGCGCAGGTTGAGCGAGTGTGCATGCCCCTGCGAGCCGTAGCCGATGATGGCCACCTTCTTCGCCTGGATGAGTGCAAGATTCGCGGAGTCGTCGTAGTACAGATTAGCCATGGGTTCCTCTCGGTGGCCGGCACGCGGCCGAATGTGTGATCCTCATGCGCGGAATTGTTTAAGGACGCCCGCACCCGCGTCCAAATTCTGAAGCTTTCTTCTAGAGCTAAATCACTTACTTCACGCCAGAACCTGCGGATTCGAGCGCCGAACTCTCGACCTCCAGCAACGGTGGGCGCAACAAATCGCTGCCGCGGGTCATGGAAATGCGCCCGGTGCGCGCCATCTCCAGCACGCCGAAGGGACGAAGCACTTCGAGCAGGCCATCGATTTTGTCCACCGTGCCCGACACTTCGATAATCAGTGATTCGGGAGCCACGTCCACCACGCGCGCGCGAAACACTTTAATCAACTCCATCAGGTGCGGCCGGTTCTGCTGATCGGCCGCCACTTTGATCAACGCCAGGTCGCGTTCGAGCAGGGCACGGCTGGAAATATTTTCGGCCAGAAGCACATCCACGAGTTTCTCGAGGCTTGCTTCCAGGCGATGCGCTCCGCGTTCATCGGTATGCGCAACGATGGTCATGCGCGCGATCTCTTCGTTTTCCGTTGGTCCAACGGTAAGCGAGTCGATGTTGATCGCCAGGCGTCGCGCGAGTGAGGAGACGCGATTCAGCACGCCCGGCTTGTTTTCGACGTAGGCAACGAGTGTTTGCATGCTCTCCTCTTTCTTCATGCGTCCGAAGCGGTTTCCACCAGCGGATTGTGCGGCCGGCGAATCATGTCGTGGAGCGACGCGCCCGCAGCAACCATGGGGAAAACGGAATCTTCCTGCTCCACGCGGAAATCGAGCAAAACCGTTTCTCCGGCTTCCCGGGCCCCGCGAATTCCCGGAGTCACCTCCGTGCGTTTGGTGATGCGCTCGGCGCGGATGCCAAATGCGTTGGCCAGCGCGACAAAATCGGGTGCCACCAAAGGTGTGGCCACATAGCGCTTGTCGTAAAAGAATTCCTGCCACTGGCGCACCATACCGAGATAGCCGTTGTTGATGATAGCGATCTTCACGTTGATTTTTTCCTGGACGATGGTGGCCAGTTCGCTCATGGTCATCTGGAATCCGCCGTCCCCAACGACTACCCAGACTTCCGAGTCGGGCTTCGCGAATTTTGCGCCGATGCCTGCGGGGAGCGCGAAGCCCATCGTGCCGAGCCCACCGGAAGTAATCAGCGTGCGCGGGCGATCGTGATGGTAATACTGCGCTTCCCACATTTGGTGCTGGCCCACGTCGGTCACCACGATGGCCTCGCCGCGCGTTTCCTTCCAGAGATCGTTGATGACGTGCGCGGCATAGAGATGGCCGGTGTCGGGCAAGCTCTGGATGTCGCGCACTGCGGAGTCGCCCTTCAATTCATTAATGTAGCGGATCCAGGCACTGCGATCCCGCGTTTCGATGTGCGGAATAAGGTTCTCGATCATTTCGCGCGCGTCACCGATGAGCGCCGCATCCACTTTCACGTTCTTGTTGATTTCGGCGCGGTCAATTTCGATGTGAATCTTGCGTGCGTTCTTCGCGTAAGTGCGAAGGTCGCCCGTGACGCGTTCATCGAAGCGCATCCCCACAGCGATGAGCAGGTCGGCTTCTTGAATCGCGTTGTTCACCCACGCTTCGCCGTGCATGCCCATCATGCCGAGGTTGAGCGGATCTTTGGCGGGGAAGCCGCCGATGCCGAGTAGCGTCATCGCGACCGGGAAATTCCCCACGCGGACAAACTTTTCAAACGCTTCCATCGCGTTGGAAAGCATGATTCCCCGGCCAGCCAGAATCACTGGGCGCTTGGCGGTGTTCAACAATTCCACGGCGCGGTCAAACTCTGCCTGATCGTGATTGT
>VBQB01000271.1 GCA_005887855.1 Verrucomicrobiota bacterium
AATCGTTTCCTCTTTCACGGGGCAGCAGACTAGGCCTGTCTTCCGAGCCTTAAATGTTCAAATAGTGCATCAACCGCCGCAAAGCAAAGCGCGGTGTGATCCGGACGAGAAAACCGGTCAAAAATTTGTACCAAGAACTGTAAAGTTCGGGCAGTTATGAATGGGATCAAAGTGAATCTCAACGGGCGAGCGATCTTTGTTCTTACCAACCAACAAATCTCTCTCTTGCCAGGAATAGCAGCGAGCTGCCACGATCGCGGGGTTTTCCGAAATGCGCCTTCGTAACGTTCTTCTCGTCATCGCGGCCGGTCTTGCGTCGGCTGCGTTGTCATATCTTGGCACTGGGCTGCACCCGATACTGCGCGCCAGTGCCGCTTTTCTCCTCGCTTTCGTCGCGTGGATGATCGGCGAAATGAATCAGTGGAACTACTTGACTCGTGCAATCGACCTTCCGCTGCCGCTGATCGCTCTTGCGCTTGTCATTCCTGCGATTGTTTTCGGTCTCGGCGTTCTGTTCACGCGTAGTTTCCTTCGGCGCGAGTCACTGTTCCTGGCTTCGCTTGCATTTCCCGTCTACTGGGTGGCCTGCGAATATCTTACTGAGATCGGCTCACCTCATAGCACATGGGGAAACCTTGCCTACACACAAATGAATTGTCTTCCCATTATTCAGATCGCTTCAATCACCGGCATTTGGGGGATCAGCTTTATCGTGTTTCTATTTGCTGGCACGGTTGCAGCGTTGTTAAGTGGCATCGGAAAGCCAGGGCAGCGTCGCGCGCTTGCCATTACTGTCGGCGGCGTCGTGTGCGCGTTGTTTCTTTTTGGCGAGTGGCGGTTGCAATCAAATCCTTCCGCTCAATCTGTCGCTGTGACACTTATGGCCAAGGACGTGCCGATGAGCGTTTATCTCGGCCCGGAAGAGGGAGCGCTAGAACTGCTACACGAGTATGCTGATGAAGTCGGTCGCGCTACTTCTGCCGGAACACAGGTAGTTATCCTCCCGGAAAAAATCGCGCGCGTGAGTGAGAGCGCCTTACCGCAGGTGGATGCGTTCTTTTCTTCGGCTGCGTCTGCTACACATGCGGCGATTGTCCTAGCGCTAGTCCGGCAAACGCCATCCGCCGCCTACAACTCTTCTCGCTTTTATTCGCCCGATGGAAAGTTAAAGGCGAATTACGATAAGCACCATCTTTTGCCAGGGGTCGTGGATTTTTCCCAGTTGAGCCGCGAATACGCCGGCGAGGGAGCGAACCTGCTGCTCGTCCCGGCGTGGGACTTCAATCTTGATCGCTGGCTGCACGCGCGCATGGCCGTCCTGCGGGCGGTCGAGAATGGTTTCGCGCTAGCTCGATCGGCGCGCAACGGACTCTTGACGCTCAGCGACAATCGCGGTCGCATCCTGGCGGAGGCGGCGACGGTAACCGGTCGCTTTGTATCGATCACTGGAAAAGTGAACGTCGCGCGCGAAAAAACATTCTACGCGCAAGCCGGCGACTGGTTTGCTGGCTTTGTGTCGCCATGTTCGTCGTCCTCTTGGCCTCGCGCTTTCTTGAATGGAAAATGGTGAAGAAAATAGGTTCGCGTCTAAACATTTGACATTTCATTTGGCAAACATCGGCTCCGCCGCAGCCGTTCATGAGTCTATTAATTCCCGCAGCACAGGTTTTATGTCAGCGACCGGGGTCCCGTCTATCGCCTCGATCGGTCCGATCCTGACACGATTGCCAACGATTTCGCGGACCGTAACGCGGTGTAGTCCCAGCTGATTCGGTCTATCGGGAGACCGCGTTGAAAAAACGCCGGTTAGTGGGGAGCTCTTATCCCCGCGCGGATGCACTTTCAGTCTGTCCCGCCGCGCCTCGTGCAACCAGGTAACTATTATGATTTCTTCCCCCACAAAGATGCCTTGCAACCCTTCTTCGAAACAAGGGCTGATTTCGAGCCAGGCATCAGGCGCTCCCTCCGGACCTTGCCGAGGCGCTTCGCCCCGACATTTTAAATCGGAGCGGATGAACCCGATTGGCTCAAGCGAATACGAAATTTCTTTAGGATCAATTCTATTTCTTCTGGCTGATGTCACAAAGCATATCCGAATGGATGTTCAGACCGATGTTGGTCATGTTGTAAAGATGTTCGCTGGCAACGAGCCAGACGATCTCGCAGATCGCGCGTTCGGAATAATAGGCGGACATGCGGGCAAAAGTTTCGGGGTTAACCTTTTTATTTTTTGTCAGCTCCGTCACGTAGTCGAGCGCTGCGCGTTCTGCGTCGTTAAAAAGAGGGCTCGTGTCGTATTGCTCCAGCGCGTCGAATTTGGCTTCATTCATCGTCGCTTTGATCGCGACCGATCGGCCAATATCCATGCAGAAAAGACAGACGTTGGTGCGCGCCACCTGTTCGCGGATCAGCAGGGCAGTCTCCGGCGGCAGCAGCAGCTTTTTGTCGAGCTTGCCGATCTTCGTATAGAAGAGGCCGAATGCAGGTGGCAACCGTGCGGAATGCACTTTCAGCGGTGTGAGCACTTTGCCAAATTGCCGGCGCGTAAAGTAATACGCCAGCTTCATGATCAGCCCCTCTGGCTTTTCGATGGGAGGAAGGAATGTATCAAATGTATCATTCATGGATTTTTCCTTTTGTGTGTTGGTTCATTTCAAGTTGCTCGCAGAACGCTTGAAAAGGTATTCACGCAACGCCGGGTCGTCAGTCAAGCTCGCGGCGCGCGTGAACGCTTTCTGCGCTTCTTCTTTCTGGTTTAGCAATTGCAGCAAATGCCCGCGCGCCGCCCAATAGGGTTGGTAGTTGGCGATTCGGCTGGCAGGAATCTCTTGCAGTGCGGCAAATCCGGCGGCGGGATCGCCCGCTTGCGTGATGGCAACAGCTCGGCCGACGAGAGAACCGATTCCGGGCGCAATTTTCACCAGCCCCTCATAAAGCAAAACAATCTCCGGCCAGTCGATGCTGCCACTGACAGCCCGACTATTGTGAATGGATTGAATGGCCGCCTCCAATTGATAGCGTCCCATCTGTTTGAACGTTGCAGCCGTCCGCAGATGTTTCTCCGCCTCATCAATCATCGGTAGCGACCAAAGAGCAGTGTCTTGTTGATCGAGCGGCACAAACTCGCCTTTGCTCCTGTAACGCGCAGCGCGGCGCGCTTCACAATGCAACATGAGTGCAAGCAAACCGTGAGCTTCGGGTTCGGTCGGCATCAGTTGGACCAAAGTTCGCCCGAGAGCTATGGCATCCTCGGCAAGAGCATGATGCGTCGAACTAACTTCCATCAAACTCTCCCAGCCAGTCGTGTAAGCCGAGTAGATGGCATCTAGCACAAAGGAAAGACGTTCATCCCACTCCGGCCGTTCAGGCACGCAGAAGGGAATGGCTGCGGCGCGGATCTTGTTTTTTGCGCGGACCAGTCGTTGGCTCATGGCCGCGGGCGAAACCAAAAATGCGGAAGCGATGCGCGCGGCGTCCAAGCCGAGCACCGTCTGCAACATCAGCGGCGTGCGTGCCGCGGCATCGATTGCCGGATGCGCGCAAACAAAAAGTAGTTTCAGCCGTTCATCGGGAAAATGTTCGTGCGTCGTCGCGACGTTCTCGGCTTCTTTTGCAGCTTGCAGAAGCATTTCCTCCGAGCGTTGCCGGACCTGGGTACGTCGGCTGGCGTCAATCAAACGATTGCGTGCGGCGTGAAGCAGCCACGCCTCAGGTTTTTGCGGGACACCATCCGCCGGCCATTTCTCCAGCGCGGCGATGAACGCATCGCCGAGCGCATCTTCCGCTCCAGCAACATCGCCCGTACGCGCGGCGAGATACGCAATGAGTTGCCCATACGAATTGCGCAATACCGCTTCAATCGCATGGTGCGTTGCCGATTCGCTCATGGGTTGTCTGGTGGCCTGCGCTTTTGGCGATCCGCCAACTCCTTAGTCAGCTGAATTTGGTTTCGATTTCAGCAAAGAACGCTCTAGAGAGGAGGACAAAGGCTGACTCAGTTAGCTTGATCTCATCGCCAATTTTAAGCTTCACGACCGATTTCTCCGGACTGTATTTGATCGTCTTGTTGTTCGTCTTGTCTGGACACATCACGCCGTGGTTTTGCAGGAGTGAAGTACAGATCATCCGAAACTCATTCAGCGGATTGCCGTCCTTTCCCTCGAGTGTCCTGCTTCGATGAACGAAGAAGCCGTCCAAGACCACCACCAGGTTGTTGAAGAACAGCGGGTTCAAAAGTGGCAACAGCTGAGTTAAAAGCCGCATTACCGGTGCCCGCTTTTGCTCTCGCCGTAGTGAGCAAGGTCTTGTAGGCCGCGAGCTGCGATTCCATGCTTGAGCGGCATTCGTCAATGTAGTCTTCTTTGTATTTGTTTACGCAGAGCTTAAGATGGGTCTGGTTAATTCTTTAATTCAGGCATCACCACTAATTCGCTCGTTATGAAGATTTCGGGGTTCCGACCACAAAATGCGACCCTAACAAGGGACGGACTTCGATTGACGAGTATCCGGCGGCTGGATGGCGAGCGGCCCATTCCAATGCGGCATCCAGATTCGGCACATCAATGATGGCGAAGCCTGCGAGAAATTCTTTCGTCTCGGCATACGGGCCGTCGTGGACCTGCCGCTTCCCGTCGCGCACGGAGACTGTCGTCGCAGCCTGCGGCGACTCTAATCCCGCACCGCCGACAAAGACGCCTGCAGCTTGAAGGGCCTCACCGTACGCCCTCCCAGCCGCCATCGCGGTGGCCTCGTTGCGGCGGTCGAAGGACTCCTCTGATTGGTGA
>VBQB01000272.1 GCA_005887855.1 Verrucomicrobiota bacterium
ACGCCGCACAGTTTTAATCTACGGACATTATGACGTGCAACCGCCCGATCCCTTGGAGCTGTGGGATTCGCCGCCGTTCGAGCCTGTTTTGAAGAACGGCTACGTTTTCGCGCGAGGCGCAACGGACAACAAGGGACAAATCCTTTCGCACATTCTCGGAATTCAGGAAACGATGAAGGAACATCACGATTTGCCAGTGAATTTGGATCTTGTCATCGAAGGGGAAGAGGAAATCGGCAGTGCCAACCTCGGCAGTTTTCTAGAACAAAATCGAGACGCATTGAAGTGTGATGTAGCAGTTGTTTCTGATACCGGAATGGTCGCGCGCGGTGTGCCGACCTTGAGTTATGGTCTGCGCGGAGTGACTGCACTCGAGGTCAAAGTGACTGGTCCGAAGATGGATTTGCACTCCGGCGTGTTTGGAGGCGCCGTTGCGAATCCGATTACCGCTTTGGCGCAATTACTCGCTACGCTTCACGATCGCGAGGGTCGTGTGGCCATCGCGGGATTTTACGATCGCGTGAAGCCGTTGGAAGATTGGGAGCGCGAAGCATGGCGGAAGCTTCCGGTCGATGGCGACAAATTGATTCTCGAGGAAACAGGCGTGCCGGAGCTTTTCGGCGAAGCGGGGTACAATTCGATGGAGCGGATCTGGGCGCGGCCGACTGCCGAGATCAACGGAATCGGCGGCGGTTATCAAGGGCAGGGGACTAAGACGGTGATCGCCAGTCATGCGATGGCAAAACTGACGTTTCGTCTCGTTCCGGAGCAGGAAGGCGACGAGATTCTCAAGCTCGCAAAGGAGCATTTGCGAAAGCATCTCCCCAAAGGCGTGACAATAGAGATCACCACTGGTCATAGCGGCCCATGGTATCTCACCGACCCGCATTCACCACTCGGTGAAGCGGCCCAGCGCGCGCTCCGCAAAGCATTCAATGGCGAGCCCGCGCTCATCCGCGAAGGCGGCAGCATTCCGATTGTGTCACAGTTCCGCGGCATCCTGGGCATTGAAACGTTGCTAATGGGACTCGCGCTGCCTGATTGCCGCGCGCATTCACCGAATGAGAATTTCCCCCTTGAAAATTTCGAGGGCGGTATTCGTCTCAATAAAGCAATCCTCCAGGAGCTCGCGCAGCCGTAGCACAGGCATCCTGCCTGTGGGGCCGGCGGGCGTCTTGCCTGCCGATGCAAATCGTCAGCTGTAACGTGCGCTGTCTCAGCGCATCCGACTGGGATCGCGCATTCGATTCTCCGCTGAGGACAGCGGACACTACGGCCTCAAGGGCACCGCCCCGATCATGAAATGGCTTTTAATCCTTGCGATCTTACTTGGGCCAGTTTGCGCGGCACATGCAGCCGAAGAGTCACTCGGCGCAAAGATCAAAAAAGTTTTCGAGCCATCGCCAACACCGACTCGCAAACACCGCAAGAAAAAAGCGACACCCACCCCATCGCCCGAACTTTCGCCGAAGCAAAAGAAAGCTTCGCCGACTCCTTCTCCAAGTCCGTCTCCGAAGAGTAAATCAAAGCGTAAAAAAGCGAGTGCATCGCCGACGCCGGCAGCCGAAGAAACTCCGTCGCCAACTCCAGCTGAAACACCTACACCTTCGCCTCCGCAGCCTTCCGCGCGGGGAAAAAAAGCCGCGCCAAACGTCAGCCTTTCGCCTGATGAAATAGTGGATTACGAAAATTATCCGACGAAAGTGCGTCAGATTCTCGATGCCGGGCTCGGATTAACAAAACAAAATCTGGGTTACAGCTATGGCTCCGCCGATCCCAAAAACGGTGGCATGGATTGCTCCGGCTTCATTTATTATGTTCTTCAGCAAAACGGTTTTCGCGAGGTTCCGCGCGATTCCAGCCAGCAATATGTCTGGGTGCGCAAGGCGGGAGATTTCGATGCGGTCTTGAGTCGCAAGGAAGATTCATTTGAGCTCGATGACCTCAAGCCGGGCGACTTGCTCTTCTGGCGCGGCACCTACAACATCGATCGCGATCCGCCGATCACGCACACGATGATTTATCTCGGTCGGGAAAAACGAACCAAAAAGCGCGTGATGGTGGGATCAAGCGACGGTCGCACGTATGATGGCATACAACGCTGGGGCGTCAGCGTTTTCGATTTCAAGATGCCGCCGCCACCCAAAAGCGGTGACGCCAAAATTAGTCCGGTATTCGTCGGCTACGGGCGGGTTCCGGGGGTAAGGGAAGATTGAACCGATTGTTGCGTTCCGACCTTCGCTCCCACGTAAACCTTTTGCTGACTCTCAGTTCCCCATTGCTGATTATCGTAGGCCTTGTAGCGCTCTCAGCCGGGATTCTCATGGCGTAGGAATAGCCATTCGGCGTTGGAATTTTGATGTCGATTGTTTGTCCAGTGCTATTCTGAAACACCGCCCTGACGCTATTATCACGAATAGGATGACGCCGGAGCAGTTTTAGCTGCTCGAGCACTATCGAGCACTCGCCGACACCGAGTGGCGGCCGTATCCCGGTGTCGACGATGCCTGTAATCCTCAGCCAATGATTATTGAACTTTTCATAAGGGTTCTCGTTGAGAATATTCGCATACACAAAGATCGCGTTTTCACCCCGCTTTGCGGATTGGACATCTGGATAAAGAAAGAACTCGGATCCGCCAATCTCAGCTAATCCGACCAGTGTCACGCGTTTGCCGTTAAACTTCTTCGCATTCTTTACAATCTGCTCAAAATCAGACGCAGGAATGCCGTTCGCCGTCGCAGCTAATAATGCAAGCGCAACCGAAATACATAATGGCCTACTATCGCGGTTCATGCGCATCCGGTTTAAGCGAATATCAGAACTACCATCACCTAACATTTCCGGGACTTGGAGACGATTTGGGCTCTACTGCAGTGGTTGGTTGGACCGGAGAACGATGAACGCGGCGCTCGTATGCGATGAATGCGATTGCCACGAGGGCGAGCATTACGATGAGAACAACCCGCTGTTCGTTTTTTGAAAGTTCAAAAATCCGGAGCAGGCGTTTCATTGTTTCCCGTAGCGAGTCGGATCTTGTATTCCGGCTTCGCGGAAGCCTTTGAGCCGCAGAACACAGGAATCGCATTCGCCGCAGGCGAGACCTTTCGGCGTCGGATCGTAACAACTGTGAGTGAGCGAAAGATCGACGCCGAGCTCGACCGCTTTGCGAATGATTTCGGCTTTGGAAAATTTGATCAGCGGCGTGTGAATTTGAAAACATCTGCCTTCCACTCCGGCTTTTGTCCCAACGTTGGCCAAGGTCTCGAACGCTTCAATGAACTCCGGCCGGCAATCGGGATAGCCGCTGTAGTCAATTGCATTTACGCCGAGAAAGATGTCGTCGGCGGAAATCACTTCCCCCCAAGCGAGCGCATACGCGAGAAAGATGGTATTGCGCGCGGGAACGTATGTGATCGGGATTCCGTGTGCGATTTCTTTTCCGGAACGCTGCTTCGGAACAGCAATATCA
>VBQB01000229.1 GCA_005887855.1 Verrucomicrobiota bacterium
AATTTCTCCGGCGGGGTGGCGGCGAATTTCTTGTCGAAATTGATCACGAGGAGATGGTCAACGCCCAAGTCGCGGATCAACGCGATTTTGTGCTGCGTGGCGGTGAGTAGATGCGGCGCGTCGTTCGGGCGCAACACTTTGACCGGATGTGGATCGAAGGTCACGACAAGTGGCGTTCCATTGCCCGACCGCGCATGACTCGTGGAGGTAGAGATCACGGCTTGATGACCACGATGCATGCCGTCGAAAACGCCGATCGCAAGGAAAAGCGGGCCGTGCAAACGCTCCAGTTCTTCGATCGACCGGATAATTTCCATCATCGTCGATCTGGGGATTTAGGCGCCGCGCATGCGTGAAACTTCCGGTAGACTGAGAATGCGGCTTAAGATCTCTTCGCGCGAAGCGTTCTTAATCTCAGCGACGCTGATCGCGCGATCGACATCGAAGCGTCCGGACTTCAAGCGCCGCAGTGACTTAAGATGCGCGCCGCAACCGAGTTCCTCACCGATGTCGTGAACATACGTCCGAACATAAAAACCCTTGCTGCAAAGGACGCTGAAATCGATTTCGGGGAGCGCGATTTGATCAATACCGTAACGATAGACATGAACCAGGCGCGCCTCGCGCTCGACTACTTTCCCTTGCCGTGCCAGTTTATAAAGCGGCACACCGCCGCGCTTAATCGCTGAGACCATTGGCGGCATTTGATAAAAATCGCCGCAAAATTTTTCAAACGCGGCGCGGATTTTATTTTCATCGAACGGAAGCACTTCGCGCTGATTGACGATTTCGCCTTGTCGATCCTGCGTGCTGGTCGTCACGCCGAGCAGGAGCGTGCCGGCGTATTTCTTGTCTTCGCTCATGAGCAAATCCTGAATCTTGGTTCCGCGCCCGAGCGTGAGAAGCAGAAGTCCGGTGGCGATCGGATCGAGCGTGCCGCAGTGGCCTACTTTTTTGATCTCCAGCTTTCGCCTGATCAAGGCGACGACGTCATGCGAAGTCATTCCTTCCGCTTTATCGACGAGCAGGACGCCGTCAGGAGTCGCACTTAACGACATCACAAGTTGCCTCCAAAACCTTGTTTTCGACTTCAGCAAGTGTTCCGCGCACGCGCGCACCCGCCGCGAGAGTGTGTCCGCCGCCACCAAACTTCTGACAGATGGCGCAGACATCGACAGTTTCGCTCTTCGAACGCATGCTGACGCGTACCTTGCCGTCGGAGAGTTCTTCAAAGAAGGCAGCAACGATAACTCCCCGAATTGCACGGAGATGATCGATCAAGCCTTCGTTATCTTCGGGAAGAACACCCAGCTTGGCCGCGGTTTTCAAACTGAGGCTGAAACTTGCGACGCGACCTCCGTGTTCAAAACGCATGGTGCGCAGCAGTTCTCGCAAAAGTTCCACCCGGCGTCGCGGATAGTTTTCGTAAAGTTGCTGGTTCAACCGGCCAACGTCGAGACCGGCGCGGACGAGCTCGGCCGCAATCTCAAAGGTGCGCGCGCTGGTTTTTGGATATTGAAACGACCCGGTGTCGGTCGAGATCGCGGCGTAAAGATTCTCGGCAATGTCGCGGTTGAACGGGAAGCCCTGATTTTTGATCAGTTCGAAAATAATTTCTCCCGTGGCAGGCGCGGCGGAATCGACATAAACGAGGTCGCCGTAGCCTGGATTGCTCAGATGATGATCGATGTTGATCCAGGTTTTCGCCGAACGAACGGCCGTGAGCGCGGTTCCAAGCCGATTTTGGATAGCCGTGTCCAGCGCGATGGCAACATCAACATCTTCCGCCGCTTCGGGCGGCTTGGTTAGCAACTCCGCGCGTGGAAGGAAAGAATACTTTTCGAGCATCCCATCTTCATTCCAAAGGCGAACTTTCTTCCCGAGTTGCTGCAGCGAAAGGGCAAGGGCGAGCTGGCTGCCAAGCGCGTCGCCGTCGGGACGGACATGACTCAAGACCGCGAAACACTCGTGCTCGCGCAATACCCGGGCGATTTCCTCGAACTTGGAATTAGTCATGAAAATTTTGTAGCCACCGCCCTGTGGGCGGTCTTCGACAACGTTAATAATTGGCTAGGACTGACGGCCAGCAGGGCCGTGGCTACAGCCTTCACTTGTCTTCGCCGCGAGGCGTTTCGATTTCTTGAAGAATCTCAATGATGCGAGCACCGCGTTCGATGGAATCGTCAAGATGAAAAGTGAGATGCGGCGTGTATTTCATGGTCACGTGGCGAGCAAGCTCGGCTTGTAATGTTGCGCGATGAGACGCGAGCTTGCTCATGACACTCCCGCCGCTTTCCGATCCAAGAACGCTGACAAACACATGCGCGTTCTTTAGATCAGGGGTTACATCGACATGATTGATGCTGACCAGCGCGCCTTCGAAACTCATTTCACGTGCGATGATTCCACTCAGCTCTCGTTTCAAGAGCTCGTTGACGCGCAACATTCGATGTTTCATTTTTGGAAAGTAACGCAAGCCTCTGGCTTGCGTTTATTGAGTCGCAAGCTGGAAGCTTGCGCTACATTTAGTTTCACAATTTCTGCGCGATAGCTTCGAGTTGATAGCACTCAATGATGTCGCCTACTTGGTATTCGCTGAAGTCGCCGAGCTTGATACCGCACTCAAGACCTTCGGTGACCAGACAGCCAGCAACGATGCCTCGGCTGAGTCGGAAGACCTGTTTCACCTCGGCGTGTCCGATGACCGTTTCTCGATGTTCGGGCTCGAGCAACCCCGCCATTGCGTCTTTGATCTGATCGAGCAGTTCATAAATGATGCTGTAGAGTTTGATCTGTACGCCTTCGCGTTTTGCGGCAGAGATGGCCATGCTCTCGACCTTCACGTTAAAGCCAACCACGACAGCATCCGATGCACTGGCCAGCAAAATATCCGACTCCGAGATCGGCCCCACCGCTGAGTGGATGATTTCCAGATCGATCTTCTTGCTTTCGATCTGCTTCAACGCGCCGACCAGCGCTTCAAGCGAGCCTTGCGCGTCGCACTTCAAGACAATACGCAAGACTTTTTTCCCGTCAGCCGCTTCGAGCAAACTCTCAAGCGTAGCGCGTTGTGGCACGGTCAATTTATCTGTACGCTTCGCCAATAAGCGCTCCTCGCCTAAAGTTTTCGCTGAGCGTTCCGAATCCATCACCAGAAGTTCATCCCCCGCGTTGGGCAGCCCGGTGAAACCAAGCACTTTCACTGGCGTCGAGGGGCCGGCTTCTTTAATGGCTTGGCCGCGATCATCCAGGAGCGATTTCACTTTGCCGCTGTAATTGCCGCAAATGAAGGGATCGCCTGTTCTTAAGGTTCCCATCTGTACGATAACGGTGGCCGTAGGACCGCGCCCCGCTTCGACTTGTGCTTCGATCACAGTACCGCGCGGTGTGGCGGTGGGCGAGGCTTTGAGTTCCATCACTTCCGCTTGCAGCGTCATCATCTCGAGCAGGTGATCGATGCCCGTGCCTTTTGTTGCGGAGACGGGACAAACAATTGTCTCTCCACCCCAATCCTCGGGCGTGAGTTCGCGCTCTTGCAGTTGCTTCTTTACTCTGTCGATGTTGGCCGAGGGAAGGTCGATTTTGTTGATTGCGACCATGATCTTCACGTGCGGAGCAGCTTTGGCGTGATTGATTGCCTCAATGGTTTGCGGCATGATGCCGTCGTCGGCTGCGACGACCAGCACAACAATGTCGGTCACGTTGGCGCCCCGCGCGCGCATCGCAGTGAACGCGGCGTGACCAGGCGTATCGATAAACGTGATTTTCGCCCCTTTGTGGTCAACGCTATATGCCCCTATGTGCTGTGTAATTCCACCAATTTCGCCTGCCGCTACGCGCGTCTTTCGAATCGCGTCCATGAGCGAAGTTTTGCCATGATCAACGTGGCCCATGAACGTGATGATCGGACCGCGGGGCTTGAGCTCCTCCTCCTTTTCAATAACAGGGGGAGGAGGCGCAATCACAATTTGTTCGACTTTGTGGACGCCGCCGCCTTTTTCACGGCGCTCTTTTTCGAGAACAAAACCGTGGTTCTCGCAAATCTTGG
Source organism: Verrucomicrobiota bacterium (assembly GCA_005887855.1). Next base: position 4,049 of record VBQB01000229.1, read on the forward strand.
ACGCGATGTCGGGCTCAATTGTCTGATTGATATTCGCGAAAATGTTGAAACTCATCAGCTCCGCGATGAGCTGATGCGGTTTTAATCCGAGCTCAATGGCCAATTGTTTAACGATGATTGGCGGCTTGATGTGTATGACATTCTGCGGCTCGACTTCGGCGCCTGCAGGCGGCACGATGGTACCTTCGACAGTGACGCCGGGCGCTTCTGTTGCAGGCAGCGGCGCCGGTTCCACCTTTACTGGCGCGGCTGGTTTTGGAGAAGCGGCTGGCGTTTCCAACGATGCCCGAATCCGCGAAATCGGAGGCAGAACTTCACGCTTCGTTTTTACATCACGGTCTTCTGCCTTCTTGCGCGGTTTTTTCTTTTCGATGAGTGAAATGCTCTCGACGTCGTGGCGTGGCGCGGGAGCAACTTGTGGCGGGATTTTCGCCGGCGATGGTTGCTGAGCCCGCGATTCAGCTGGCCTGGTGGCCTGTGCGCCTGCGGACTCGGCGTCAGGCTCTAGTTTTTTCTTCGAAGCCCTGACCTTCGGAGCAGTTGGCTTATGCGCGGCAGCCGTTTTGCGCGCGGCTGGTTTGCGTGCCGTAGTCTTGCTGCTCGTCTTTGTTGCCATTGTGTTCCTGTAAAATTTCGCTCATGGCTTGAGCGTGTTAAGCCAGAGCCATAATTTACCGCGCGACCTCTTGCTGATGGGCGGCATCGTGAATTTCGCGCGCCTTCGTCTCATCCACGGCGAGAATATCCACAAAGTCCTGCACCTCCGCATCGCGCAATCCTTCCAAGTTAGTGAAACCGGATTTTACGAGCGTGAGCGCCTGTTCCTCGGTGAGAGGCAGGGCACCCGCGAGCGTCTGCGCCGCTTGCACCACTTTTTGTTCGACTGCGGTCGTGGCCGAAATGTCCTTGCCGATATTAATTTCCCAACCGGTCAGCCGCGAAGTT
>VBQB01000101.1 GCA_005887855.1 Verrucomicrobiota bacterium
ATGCTTTCTCCGGAGACCGATACCGAAGCGCTGGCCAAACGTGCCTTCATGCATCTTGACGGCGTTACCGACGAATGGATTAAGACCCTGGAGGTGGAAAAAGTCGCCGGAGGCCAAGTCTCACCCGACGAAGATATCCGGCTAATCGCGGCCTTGGTCCAGAAAGATACGGAAGATTCCTGCTGCCGAAGAAAAATGTTCGATCAGCCGGATCAGGATGCTCCGAATCTGGCCGACCCTGACGGACCATGCGTCCAGAAAAACATAATAGCCGCCCAGAAATAATTCCCCGTAAATCGACGACGCAGCTGTCTTCCGCGCCAACGCACCCGAACGCAGATGCGATTCAGCGGATGGAACGTGGATCGGAATTGGGTTGGCGCGCGCAGTTGGCGGTCCCTCTGGCAGCTTTAGTGGCGCTCGCAATTCATTTGCTCTTTTCGAAGAAGGCACCGGCCGTCGAAACGCATTCTTACACGCTGTTCTTCTACGAAATCGTCGGTGTGTCGATTGTCCTCGCAATTGCGCAACGGTTCTGGATGCCATTGCGCTCCTGGATGCGGCATATGTGTCCGATCCTTACGGCGGCAATCTTGTTACTCGGTCTTTGGGACATCGTAACATTCGGTTTTCAACTCCTCCCGATGCCGTACTTTCCGGGGCCAGCGGCAGTACTGCGCAGTCTAATTAATGATCGCGCGCTTTTGCTGGATAGCACCTGGCACTCCCTCGCATTGCTTCTAGGTGGCTACGCCGTTGGTGTGCTCGTTGGCCTGATCAGCGGGATTTGCATCGGATGGTCAACTCCGGTTCGTTATTGGGGAATGCCACTGCTCAAGGTCGTCGGACCCATTCCAGCCACGGCATGGATCCCTCTCGCGATGGTAATTTCGCCGTCCGCCGTCGTGTCCGCAGCGGGATTGATCGCGCTCGCGGTTTGGTTTCCTGTGACAATGCTCACTGCCTCCGGCATTTCTAATACTCGCGCTTCTTACCTCGATGTTGCCCGGACGCTCGGCGCCGGACGCGCTTATCTCATCTTTCGCGTCGCAATCCCAGCAGCGGTTCCGAACATTTTCATCGGCTTATTTATGGGGCTTGGAGCGTCCTTTCTAACACTGGTGGTCGCAGAATCTGTCGGAGTAAAGTCCGGCCTCGGCTGGTATGTCAGTTGGGCGCAGGGCTGGGCCGAATATGGCAAAGTTTATGCCGCTCTGATCATCATGGCCGCCTTCTTCTCAACCATCATGACTCTTCTGTTCAAAGTCCGCGACCGCGTGCTCGTTTGGCAAAAAGGCGTGATCAAGTGGTAGCGCTTGCGAAAATCGAGGCATCCTCGCTCGGCATCCGGGAAATTCGGAAGAGTTTCCCGGTGCCCGACGATCCTTTCCTCCGCTGGCCGGTCCTGAATGGGATTTCCTTCTCCGTCGCAGCTGGGGAATTAGTTTCCCTCATTGGCCCAAGTGGCTGTGGAAAGTCCACGCTGCTGCGCCTGATTGCGGGTCTGGAATCTCCCGACTCTGGGGAACTTTTGATTGGCTCTGAGAAAATTACCCAGCCAGGCGCGGAACGCGGCCTGGTTTTTCAAGATCCGAACCTATTTCCGTGGCTCACGGTGCGCCGCAACATCCAAGCTGGGCTGGTCGCGCGCGGGGTTTTACGCGAAAAACATCGCGAAGTAGAGGACTTTATGCGTCTCGTGGGCTTGGAAACATTTGCCGACGCCTATCCTCATCATCTTTCGGGTGGCATGGCCCAGCGTGTCGCGCTGGCGCGAGCGCTTATCAATCATCCCAAAGTCCTCCTCCTGGACGAACCGCTCGGCGCGCTGGACGCTTTCACCCGCATGCGGATGCAGGATGAAGTGCTTCGCCTCTGGCAAGCACGCCGCACCACGATGCTCCTGGTTACCCACGATATCGACGAGGCCATCTATATGAGTGATCGCATCATGATCATGAGTCCGCGGCCCGGTAGGATCGAGCGGACCATCTCCGTCGTATTAGATCGCCCCCGCCAGCGCAGCAGCCAGGATTTCCTGCGCCTACGCGGCGACATTCTGGAATTTGTTCATTTCGCCGGCAACGTTTCGATAGAAAACAAAAGCTAAATAGGCTGCACAGTCCGATAGGCCCGCAGCGTCCAGCGATCATCCAGGAAATTGTCGATGTCGATCTTCCCCGACCGCGCGATCTCGATTCCTCCGTTTACCTGGAGAAATGCGACCGCATCTTCCGCGTCATGGACATGAGCCTGCGTGTGGGTAAGACCGCCGCGGCCTAACGAAATAAAATGGAGCCGGCAGTCGGATTCGAACCGACGACCTGCTGATTACAAATCAGCTGCTCTACCAGCTGAGCTATGCCGGCAAAAAGACGCGCGCACTTTACCGCACACGACTGGCGTAAACAAGTTGTCGTCGATCTTATTCGCGGACGCGCGAGTAAGCTGAAAGCGGTTCGGCCGTTTCCAAATTCTTGATAACAGTGCTGAGGTAAACCGACTCGGGGTAAAATGCCTTGTACTTCGTGATCTCGGCTCGATTTAATACCTTGAATCCGTAACGCTCGAACATCTTCTCGCCGCGTCGGCTTTCAAACGTAACGATTTGCCCGTAGACGCGTTTTTCACCGCAGCGATAGAGATAACTCAGGTACGCGCTCATGAGCGCGCGTGTGGTCGAAACTCTTCGGGCGTCCGGCAACAGGTTGATGTGAAAATGCGGAACACGGCGTGGACGCGCCGGCACTTCCCGCCAGCCGTGCACAAGCGTCCAGCGAATAAAGCGACGCGACCGCTTATTGTAGCGAAGGTAGCGGGTGAGCGCCCGAAAAAAGAGCCAAACGTTTTGATAAAACGCGTAGAGTTGATTCCGCAATGGCTTGCGCGAGCCGAGCAGATAACCTCGGATTTCGCCGTCCACTTCCAGGAGAAAGCACGATTCGGGTTCGTGATCAGTGTAGTAAGTCGTGAGAAAATCGGCGAACAATTGTCGATCTTCGTAGACTGGGTCGATCGGGTCGCCCAGAAATCCGGTCTGGCAACATAAACGCCGCACTGCGGTGCGATCGGAAGTGCGATAGCTCCGGATCATAAATGATTTCTCGTTCTTCATCTTTTTCGATCTCCTGTGTAGTTGGAACAAACCTCGCGGTAAATACAAAAAAGCTGCTCAAATACGCGCGGCCAGGCATAGTCCGCCCCGGCACGCCCAGCTGCGCCGCTGCCAAGCATCTGCAGTTTCTTCAGGCTCAATGCTTGAATTGCATCGGTGAGGGCTTCCGCGGTGTTTTTCCGCGCCCACCATTCCTGCTCATGAAAAATGATGCGATCCATGTAACTGCCCCGAATTCCCACCACTGGCGTGCCGCAGGCCTGACTTTCCAAGGCAACAAGCCCAAATGTTTCCTGAATGCCCGGATGAACGAAAAGATCGGCCGCGCGATAAAAGCGCGCGAGATCGGCCGAGTCAGCGCAATACCGGATCCACGAGACCGCGCCGTCAGTACGGTTTTGTAATTGCCGGAGTTGGTTGCGTTGCGGCCCGTCGCCGATCACGACCAAGTGATATTCACCTGGCTGGCGGCGCTGCAAAAGTTCAAAAGCGTCGAACAACATTTTCGTGTTCTTCTCCTTCGCCAACCGACCAACGGACAAAAGAAACCGTTGGTCGCTGGCAATGCCTAATGAAATACGAGTGCCCGCCGTGCCCTTCGCGCTCGGATGAAAGATCTCGACGTTCACCCCAAGCGGCACCACACGGACATTGCGTACCCCCCATTCCGAGAGGAGCTCCGCCAAGAGTTCGGAAGGGACAAGCGTAGCCTGAAATTGATTGTAGAGCTTACGCACATAATCGCGCGTCAACTTCATGGCCCGATGTGCGCCGCGTTTGCCAAGAAAGCTGATGCTGCCACGCAAGTACGCTTCCGGGAAATGCGAATGATAAAAACCAACGACCGGAATTTTCAGGGAGCGGCCGATCGCGATCGCTTTCCACCCAACTTGATACGGGTCGCTCGATTCGATGATGTCAGGCCGCTCGCGCTCTAGAATTTCTTCGACCGCACGCAGGTTCAGGAGGGCGCGATAGCGCGAGGTGCGCGAGAGCAACGGTGAGTGGATCGAATAAATGCGGGACCGTCCACTCGATTTGACTGCGGTTTTCGGCCCAGGAACGATGAGGACGTGCTCGGTTGCCAGCGAATACTTGTCGATGTACGCGATCTTCTCGTGCACATAACGTTTTACGCCACCACTTCGTGGGGAGTAAAACTGCGTCAGATCGCAAAGCTTCAATGGATTTTTGTCAATTTCGAGCGGAGCAAAGCGTCGTCGGATTATTTCTCCAGGTCACTTAAGTAACGCTCCGCATCCATGGCCGCTGCGCAGCCTGTGCCGGCCGCGGTAACCGCTTGCTTGTAGACGCGGTCTGCCACGTCGCCGGCGATAAAAACGCCGGGGTGCTTGCTCTCCACCAGGCTTTTCGCGATCAGATAACCATCCGGGTCCGTCTCGAGTTTGCCAGCGTAGGCTTTCGTGTTTGGATCGTGGCCAATCGCGACAAATACGCAGGCCACCGGCAACTCGCGCTCCTCCTTGGTTTTCACGTTTCGCAAAAGCACGGCGCGCATCTCACCTTTTTCATCTGGGATATATTTCGTTACGACAGTGTCCCAGATCGGCTCGATCTTTTTGTTCGCCAGCACGCGATCGGCCATGATCTTCGAAGCGCGCATTTTGTCCCGCCGATGGATCAAATATACTTTGGAGGCGAAGCGGGTGAGAAAAAGCGATTCCTCAGCCGCAGAATCGCCGCCACCAACTACGCAGACCGGCACATTTTTGTAAAACGCGCCATCGCATGTCGCACATGAAGTCAGCCCGTGGCCGATCAGTTTCTCTTCATTTTCGAGCCCAAGATAGCGCGCCGAAGCCCCGCTCGCGATGATGAGCGCCTCTGTCTCCAGCCAGTCGTCATCGGCCTTGATCCGGATATGTTTGTTGCTCGCATCGAAATCGGTCGCTTCAGCATAAGAGAAACGCGTCCCAAATTTTTCCGCTTGGTTGTGCATATTGAGGATGAGCTCGGGCCCGTCAATTCCGTCAGGAAATCCCGGGTAGTTTTCCACTAAAGTCGTCGTGGACAGCTGCCCGCCCGGTTGCCGGCCTTCCAGCACGAGCGGATTTAGGTTGGCTCGAGCGGCGTAAATCGCTGCCGTCAATCCAGCGCAGCCGCTCCCGACAATGATCACTTTCTCCATGAAGAAACTTAGCACACGCCACAACTATCCAGAAGTCACGGTGACCGCTGGCCGCACAACCGTGAACGCCTATGTTCCACCATGCCGGAGCTGGCCGAGGTCGAATGGTATCGGAAACAATGGAACGCAGGCCTCGGCAAAAAGATTGTCGATGTTCGGCTGCATGCGCGGAAAAGAGTTTTTCGCGGAACGAACACGCGAGAACTTCGAGAAAAATCAATCGGCGAAAAACTTCTGAGTTCGAGCGCGCGCGGGAAACGCATGCTCTTCGAATTCTCGGGGGACAATTGGCTCGGCATTCATCTCGGGATGACGGGCAAAACGCGTATTGACGCTGCGGATTTGCGCCCAAACAAACATGACCATCTCGTTCTCTATCAATCCGAACGCGCGCTTGTCTTCACTGATTCACGACAATTCGGTCGCATTCGATTCCATCACGGCCGAAAAGAACCGGATTGGTGGAACACGGCTATTCCTGAAGTTGTTTCACCCGAGTTCAATCGGAAATTCCTCGACCAGTTTCTGGATCGACATCGTAAGGCGCCTATCAAAGCCGTCTTACTCTTGCAGAGCGGTTTTTCCGGAATCGGCAACTGGATGGCGGACGAAATTTTGTGGCGCGCAAGGATTTCGCCATCGAAACGGACAGAAAAATTAAGCGAGCGGGAACGGGCGGCGATTTTCCGCGCAGCAAAATTCGTTGTTACGAAATCGTTGGACACTCTCGGGAAAGATTTTTCCGATCCGCCAAAAAATTGGTTGATTCATCAAAAGTGGAAGCGCGACGGAGTTTGCCCGCGTCACCGCACGCCTTTGCGCCACGCAATGATCGGGGGTCGCACGACCGCGTGGTGTCCGCGCTGCCAGAAGTAGGGCGACCCTGCTTCTTCACTAACCCACGCCCGAATGTTGCAAAGGTGGCGCGGCTCGCGCTCAAGCAAGTCGCGTTCTCCGTCAGAGTCCGTCGCATTACGCACTGACATGCACGACAATTTTATGAAAACCGGTCGGGCCGGAAAATGGGCTGCGATCTGGTTCCCATTCCTGCACATCGCCTTCACCGTCAGTCGCGCGCACGGCGAGTCTGTAATCGCCCGGTTGCTCGGGCATCCAGTCTGTTCTCCACAGCGACCATGCAAGATCTCCACCGGCGTAATAAATTTCGGCATCGCGCCAAGTCTTGCCATCATCCAAACTCACTTCCACGCGCGAGATGCCGCGGTCAGCCCCGTAGGCCATGCCTTTTAGTTCAACAGATGGCCGTAATTCGCGAATCGAGAATCGTGATTCGTGGTCGGGTACATCAATGCGCGACCGCGTCGGCGCGATGAAGTCCGGACCCCAGCCTTGCGTTTCGTAAAAACCTTTTGTGTTCGCGTCAGTCACTTCAATCCGCGTGAGCCACTTCACATGTTTCTCGCCGAAGTAGCCGGGAACGATGACGCGCAGCGGGTAACCATGCCTATGCGGCAACGGTACGCCGTTCATTTCGTGGGCAAGCAGCGTGGTCGGCTCCATCGCTTTCTCCAGGAGAATGGTGTCGGTGTAATTATCGACGCCGTGGAGACGCACGCGCGCGGCATTCGAAAACGGGGAGGCTTGGTCAAGAAGATCGCGCAACGGAAAACCTTTCCAGACAGCATTGCTGATCAGGCCCGCATCCAACCCGTTGCTGATGCACATCAATGTGGTCTCCTGCTCGACGGCCGGAAATCCCAGCAGATCTTGAAATCGCCACGCGGCCCGATTTTGCACCAGCCCGGTAACTTCGAGGTGCCAAAGATCGACGTTTACTCGCGGATCGACCACGTTCTTGGTCACGCAATAAAACAAATCGTTCGGCGTGATTGGTTGGACGATGCGACCTTTGTATTGTGTGCCGTCGTAACTAAAGGTCGCCGCGCGATAAAGTTTGCGGAGCACCGCTGCGCCGCCTCCCGCGATGAGCAGACCAAGTCCACCCAGAACTAGTGCGCGTCGTCCGATCGCGGGACTAAATTCTCGATCTGCGCTTTCGATTCTTGGCCGAGTGAGAAATTGAAATCCGGTAACAAGGGTTCGCTCAAAAATAAAAAAGCAAAGCGCCAAACCAACGAGCGTCACTAATCGGGCGGCATCGATTGGCAATCCGCGATAACTCGTTCCGAGCACCGGCCAGAGTGCGATCGCAGCCACAATGATTGGCAACAGGACAAAAATGCCGATTGTGGCGAGTGTCACACGTCGGCCGAGATGGCGCCACATGACTAGGCCGAAAATCGCTCCGGCAATCGCGCCGGCGAGAAGCTGGCCCGCGATTGTCGAGCCAACGCCAAGTTGCTTGAGATGATTATAGCCACCGACCTTTCCCATGATGGAAAGAAATGGCCCTGGCGGGATAAACACCGAGAGGCGGTCGCCTATAATTGTGAGCGGTGTCGCCACTCCAAAAAGCCACGCCAAAAGCAACATCACCGTCGTCATCGCAATGCCGGCAATGAACCCAGCGAGTAATCCAGCGGCGATTCCTTTCAAGCTGGAGAGTTGATTGGGCGAATTCACGTCGGAAAATTTCTTAGCCACAGATTAGCACAGATGAAACACCGACCGGCAGAGAAGTCTGGGCTACCTTGTTTTCGAATATCTGTGTTCATCTGTGTACATCTGTGGCTTTTTCTCCGCTGCGATGCGCATCAGCGTCGCAATGATTCGGGCACCTGCGACAAATGTGCCGCGCAGCGTTCCGGAAACTTTCGATTGTCCGCCGGTCCGGCAACGATGGTTCACGGGAACTTCGAGAATGCGCAGACCCGCTCGCGCGACCCGCATCTGCATTTCGATGTTCCACCCGTAGGTTTGCTCGCGCATCGCGAGCCGTTCCAGCGCATCGCGCCGGATGGCGCGAAATGGGCACATGTCGGTGTAACGAACACCGTAAAGCACTCGCAAAATCAAGCCGGCCATTCGTCCAGAAACAACCTGCTGGAAATTCATGCTACCCGGCTCGCGCTGGCCGCGCGCGCGAGAACCGATCACGAAATCATATTTTCCAGAAACGATTGGATCGACGAGTTGATTTATGAACTCAGGGCAATCGCTGCCGTCCCCGTCGAGAAAAACGACGATATCGCATTCCGGGCAAAGAGCGCGAATACCGGCAGCGCAGGCGCGTCCATACCCGCGCTGTGGCTCGGCGATCACGCGCGCGCCCGCGGCGCGCGCGCGTTTGGCGGTTTGATCAGTGCTGCCATTATCGACAACGATGATGTCGCGCGGAATGTTTGTGGCAGCGACCGCTCGGACTACATCTGTGATCGGTTCCTCTTCGTTGAGGGCTGGAATAATGACGCTTACCACCCCTGATCCAGCATTGGCAGCGGTCATCACAAAACGATCCAGGCGCTCGTGAAGTAAAACACAAGCGCAAAGAAATCGGCCAGCGCGAGCGTAACCGGTCCCGCGGCAATCTTGGGGTCCAGTTTTAGGTGGTGCAGGAGCGATGGCACGCCTAGCCCGAACAAACACGCGGTCACAAGCGACAGCGCAATGCTGCCGCCAATGACACCCGCGGCGCGTGCATCGCTGCGCCAAAGCCAGACGATGACGGCAACGAACCCGCCGCAAGCCAGGCCGAGAAAAAGTGCCGTCGCGAGTTCACGTCGGAAAGCGGCCGCGAACCAATGCCAGTTCAAGCGCGCCGAGCGCAGTGCCTGAATCGTCACGCTCATTGATTGCGTGCTCACGCTTTCGTTTAACCCGAGCACCATTGTGAGAAAGAATGCGATGACGAGGCTGTGGGCCAGCGTTGTTTCAAAAAAGCCGGCGAGGATCGCGCAGATCGTCCCGCCGGCGACAGTCACGAGCAACCACGGAAAACGATAACGAAAAACGCGCCACGGAGAGGCATCGCGGACTTGCGCAAGATGAAAGCCGAGCGCCTCAAAAAAATCCTCTCGCACACCGTCGCGTTCGGGCTCTTCGGTCTCGAGAACGCTTTCCATGAAAACATCCGTGTCCACAATTCCAATCACGCGACGCTCCGCATCCACCACCGGAAACCATAATTTCACGCAACCGAGTAGCCGGCGCAGCCGTGAGCAAACGGCGCGTGGGAACAACGCCAACCAGTCGTTTCCTCTCGTCAATCGCGTAAAAATAAATGACCCGCTCGCCGACACCCTCCCGCCGGATGGCTTCGAGCGCTTTCTCGACGATTGCATCCGCTTCGAGCAACGGAAAATCTCTGCGCGCGTAATCCAACGCTGGTGCGTTGAAATCGACCGCACCGGAAAATTTCATGGTCGTGCTTCGCGCACTTTGTGCACAATGCCTTTGTTGCGCAGGACCTCTTCCGCTTCGCTGAAGTAATCGCGCACATCGGCCTGCGCGCGAATCCAATCAAGGTAGCATCCGATCCCGGTCGCAAGATCGACCTGCGGCTCATAACCGGCTGCCCGGATGCGCGTGGTGTCGCTCGTGAGATGACGCATCTCGCCTGGGCGAAATTCGCCCTTGGCCTCCGGCGCAATGTGAATGCCGAGTGCTTCCGAAACGTGTTCGGCGATTTCGCGGATCGCCACGCCGTGCCCGCTGCCAACATTCACCGCTAATCCATCGAGCTTGTCCGTCTCGGCCGCGAGCAAATTCGCGCGTGCGATGTCTTCCACGAAGGAAAAGTCGCGCGTTTGCTCGCCGTCTTCATAAAGGACCGGCGGCAGATTGTTCAGCAAGCGCGTGCAAAAGATTGCGATCACGCCGGTGTAAGGATTGAAGATCGATTGCCTTGGTCCGTACGTACAGGAATAGCGAAGCGCGGTCGTGGGAACGCCGACCTGTTTTCCCCAAAGAAGCACCAGTCTCTCCTGATCGACTTTTGTCAGACCGTAAACGGTTTCCCCACCCACGGGAGCGTTCTCAGGGGTCGGCGCACTTTTCGTGACGTCGTTGCAAATCGGACAATGCACAGACCAATCGCCGGTCCGCAGTTGCTCAATCGGCCGCACATTTGGAAAAACCAACCCGTGTTCCGGACAAATTCCTGCGCCTTCGCTGTAAACAGCCTGCGATGATGCGACAATTATTTTCCGGATTGGCACTCTTTCTTCTCGGATTATTTCCAGCATCTGCGCGGTGCCAAAAGAATTCACGTGCACGTATTTTGCGATCTCGGGCATGTACCCGCCATAAGCAGCTTGATGAAAGACGATGTCGATCTTATCGAGCGCGACGGTAATTGTCTCACAATCGCGCAGGTCGCCTTCAATGAATTCCACGTTGTCCCATATCCACGCCGGCTTTCCGCGCCGGTGCGTTTGCGGCTCCAGATTATCGAGGACTCGGACCTTCCACCCTTCGCGCACGAGCAAATCCGCGATGTGCGAACCTATCAGGCCGGCACCCCCTGTGACGAGCGCGCATTTTGTCATGCCTCTGTTGTAGAGGCGCTCGCTGCGGCGAGCAAATCTGGTTCACCTGTGACTAAGAACTCCGAAAGGATTGGTAGGCGAGCAGCCGCCGCTACGCGGGCCAGATTCTATCGCGGCCTTCGCGCGCGATGATCTCATTCAAGAACTTACACGTCTCCGGCGCGCCCACTTCAAGACTGGTTCCTCTTGCGCGCTCTCGGGTTTGATCGAACACGCGTTCTGTACTCCAGTCGATTCGTTCGAAGATCTCGCGATGCGGTTTTTTGAGGCCGATCAGATAGTAGCCGCCGTCGTCGGAAGGGCCGAGTACGACTCGATCACCTGGCGAATACAAAAACTGGACCGCTTGCACAAAGATCTCCGGCCGAACTGTCGGACTATCTGAATCGATCAGACAAACCGAGTTAAAACCACACTTAAATAAATCTTCGGCTGCGAACAAAAGGCGCTCGCCAAAACTTTCACCACGTTGCGGAATCAAGACGAAGTGCGGCCGCAGAATGTCCGCGTAAGCTTCTTCCGCACCCCTTGGCGTGTAAACTGCAACGCCACATGCATTCTTCCCGGCCGCCTTTCCCTTCCGAATTGCGGTAGAAATCGCACTGGCCGTGTCACGCAGAAAACAGATATTGAGTGCCGCGGCCTCCTCCGCAGTGAGTGGCGGGATAAGGCGCGTTTTCACTTCTCCGGCCCGCGGCGCTTTGGTCATCACTCCTAGCGCACAGAAACCGCGTGCGCTTTCGGTCGGTGTGCTTGGATCAAGAACGCGATGAATGGCGTTCATGCAATCGGACTATTTTAGTCGCTATCCCTTTTCGCAAAGAGCGTATTGATAGCGTCCATCCTGCCAGATCTTGATTCGCTTACATGGTTGCGTCGGGAAGAGGTTCTCAAATGCGCGTGCGGAGAACACGGTCGCCTTATGCGGCTCGCGATACCCATTTCTGAACCGTATCAATCCAGCGAGCAGCCACATGGCAGATAACGGAATCGAAGCCCAAAACACATGGCGCGGCTCCGCAATAAAACAGCGACCGCCCGGTTTCAGCACACGATACATTTCTGCGATGGCCCGATTTGGCTCAGGCAAAACGGTGAACAGCCGCGAAGCTATCAAGATGTCAAACTCTGCATCGGCACAGGAAAGCTGCAGCGCATTGATGCGTTTAAATGAACAATTAGTCAGACCCAAGGCGTCCGCGCGTTCCCGGGCCCATTGCAATTGGCTCTCGGAGCGATCGGCTCCGGTTACGGAAATATCTCGGAACCGTTCCGCCAATCGGCACGAGTAAAAGCCTGGCCCACAACCAAGCTCAATTAATTTCGTCCCCGGCGCAGGCTGCCTACTTGGCCAAAGCGCCGTGATTATGCGCTCGGTGTCATCCCGGAAAAGGTGCTCGCGGCAAAATGCATATACCCAGGCGACATGTTCGAAGAGACTGTCGCGACAGAAATCATCATTGTTGTGTTTCGTGGGGATTGTGGTTGCCGGCGTTTCAATCGGAGCATGAGTAGGAGCTATGGCGTCCGGCCGCATTTTTATTTGCGTTTCAATAACACATTCGGTTCTCGTTTTGCTTTCCCGCGTGAAAACTTTTCCACAGCAAAGAATGATGATTGGGAAATTAATTTACTATCTTTCTTATTCTTCTTCGCGCGAATAACCCGGTTGCACACATCTGTGCTCCCTCGCGATTCGCACCAACGGCGAGTTGTTGATAACATCTGCACCCCGCTCCGATAAACCCCTGGGTCCTAAAGAAGACGAGACTTGTACAAACTTATTCGAACTTGTTGGCTTCTTGCTGCGCCATCATTTAACAAAGGGAAAATGCCTTTTCGAAATCGCAGCGTCACGACGACAACTGCTCTGGTTTTCGCAACCTTGTTTTCTGTCGCGAACGCCGGAGAGAAAACTTCGCTCTGGAAAATTCAGGAAACTCTTGCTGCGAAAACCTATGTCGATCTTACTCATGAATTCGAGCCCGGAATCCCGCACTGGCCCGGTTTTCCCGACGAAGGGCGGAAGACGATTTACTGGTATGATAAGCGTCCGGACACGATGGGCAGTGGCTTTTTTTCCGAGGTCTTCACGCACGTTGGCCAGTGGGGAACGCATGTCGACCCCCCCCGCTCATTTCATCAAAGGACTACGCACGGTGGATCAAATCGGTCTTAAGGAAATGGTTCTCCGCCTTGTTGTTGTCGATGTACACGATGATGTCGCGAAAAATCCAGATTACACGTTGTCGATCGCGCGCCTGAAAAAGTGGGAAAGAGAGCATGGGGAAATTCCGGCGGGCGCTTTTGTCGCCATGCGCACCGATTGGTCAAAGCGTTGGCCTGACGCGGTGAAAATGGAAAACAAAGACGCGAGCGGTGTTGCGCATTATCCCGGATGGAGTCTGCCCGCGCTGAAATATCTCTATGAGGAACGCAAGATCGCAGCGTCGGGTCACGAAACTACGGATACCGATCCTGGAATCGCCACAACAAAGAACGATTACTCGCTCGAAACTTACGTCCTGAGCACGAACCATTATCAGATCGAGTTGCTCACTAATCTCGATCAAGTCCCCGAATCCGGCGCCATCGCCGTGGTCAGTTTTCCAAAACCAAAAGGCGGCTCAGGATTCCCTGCGCGGGTGTTTGCAATTCTGCCCTAGTTTGACGCACCCGCTGCACGACATTAATCGCATCTCCTGTGGAGTTGCTTAATGAACTAGAAAATCGCGTCGTCTGCGGTGACGGGGCGATGGGGACGGTGCTGTTCAATTGCGGTTTGCCGGTCGAAAATGTTGAACGCCATGCTGGCACAGGCTTTTCGAGTTTAGAATCGAGCTTTCATAGTCGAAAATCTGCTCGGTTAGTTTGACCGAAAGTCGCGGCACGAACGAAGATAACCTTGAATCATGCATATCACGGACATCATGCGGGGGGATTCTCCCACGTTTTCGTTCGAGTTCTTTCCTCCGAAAACGCCGGCGACTGCCGAGATTCTCTACCAAACGATTCGCGATCTTGAATCGTACATGCCCAACTTTGTTAGCGTCACCTACGGTGCCGGTGGTTCAACGCGAGATCTAACCCACGACCTTGTCGAGCGCATTCAACATACAACAAAACTGGACCCGATCCCTCACCTGACGTGCATCTGCCACAACGAAGATGAGATCGAAGCGATTCTACTTCGATATGCCAGGTCGGCGATCGGAAATATCCTCGCGCTGGGGGGCGATCGGCCGCGCGATATTCCCTACGATAAATCGCGCGATTCGTTTCAACATGCGATCGATCTGGTTAAGTTCATTCGCCGATTTAACGAATCCGGCGCGCATCCAGATCGCCGCGGTTTCGGGATCGGCGTGGCCGGTTTCCCCGAAGGACATCCCGCGACGCCGAATCGGTTGGTTGAAATGGATCATCTCAAAGCGAAAGTTGACGCCGGAGCCGACTACATCGTCACGCAACTATTTTTCGATAATCGCGACTTTCTCGATTTCCGCGAACGTTGTGCGCTCGCCGACATTCATATCCCCATTATCGCGGGCATCATGCCTGTTACCTCCATGAGCGGATTCAAACGCATCGCGGAGCTGGCCGGGGGCGCACGCTTCCCAGCCAAGCTTCTGCGTGCTCTTCAACGATGCGAAAACGATCCCGAAATGGTCAGGCGAGTCGGCGTTCACTTCGCCTTGGAGCAATGTCACGATCTTTTGGATAACAAGGTGGCCGGCATTCACTTTTACACGCTCAATCGCTCCGACGCTACGCGGGTAATTTTTGACAGTCTTGGCATTCCGCGTCGGCGGAGCGCACAGGCCCCTCCGGTTCAGTCGAGCGACTAAGTTCGCAAGCGGCGTGCAAATTGAGCGGCCGAAGGCGGGCAAGTGCGGGATGCGCATCGTGGAGAAGATCATTGTCGCCGCGCCCGAGCATTTTCAGGCGTCTATTTGATGTTCAAGGGCCGGCGCGCTCTCTATCTTCAGCTTTCAGCTTTTGTAGTAGCGATCGGGCTATTATTGTTGCTTTCGCGTTTCTTTCCGATTGTCGATCTTATCGCGGAGATACAAAAGCGGGTGCTGAATTTAGGGCCTTGGAGCGCACTCCTTTTTCCGCTGCTTTTTGCCGTTTGCAATATTCTCCTTTTGCCCGGCGGGATTTTGAGCGTGGGGGGCGGCTTTTTCTTTGGACTGTGGTGGGGGTTTGTCATCGTGCTCGCCGGCAACAGCATCGGTGCGGCGATCTCTTTTGCACTCAGCCGATGGCTCGGTCGGCGATGGTTTCGTCGAAGGCTTTCCGGAGAGCCGATGCTCAGAATCCTGGAACCGGCGGTACAGCGGGAAGGATGGAAGATCATTTTTTTGAGCCAACTTCATCCCTTTTTCCCGACGAGTCTGCTAAACTATCTTTACGGCCTAACCAGAATTCCATTCCGCGTCTACATGGTTTGGGCTTCCATCGGGCGAGCACCTGGGCTCTTCGTGTATGTTTATCTCGGGACGCTCGGTCAATTTGGCCTGAACGTGGCGCGCGGTAAAACCCATCCCCGGACGATTGAGTACTGGACTTGGGGCGGTGCATTCATTACGACAGCGCTTCTGTTTATCCTGCTGAGCCGGACCGCCTTGCGTGTAGTACAAGACTCCCGGCGGCATCACAGTTCTAAAGAGAGGAGCATTAGCATAGCCAGCCACAGCCGAAATATGACATCATAAGTGGCATATGACAAGCTGGTTATATCGAACGTATTTAATGGAAGGACTACTAAGCGCACGTCGTGCGGAGTTGCTGCCCCTTCATCGAAAAAGGAGGGCAAAGCGCACAGGAATGAGGTTTAAGAAATGTTTGAGCTACCGATCGAATACGATGTTCTAGTCGTTGGCAGCGGTCACGCCGGGATCGAAGCTGCATTGGCAGCGGCCCGCCTTGGATGCCGAACAGCAATGTTGACGCAAAATTTGGACACTATTGGCCAAATGTCATGCAATCCTGCAATCGGCGGCTTGGCTAAGGGGCATATTGTTCGTGAGATTGATGCGTTGGGCGGTGCGTCCTGTGCGCTTTGCCCTCCTTTTTCGGATGAAGGCCATTTTGGAGCAAGCCGAAAACGTTGATCTCAAGCAAGCGACAGTTGCAAATCTTCTTGTTGAAGAAGGAAGAGTGTTGGGTATCGAGACGGACTTGGGACTGAGGATTCTCGCACGGAGCGTTGTGATTACCTCGGGGACTTTTCTGCGTGGGCTTCTCCATGTCGGAGAGCGCAGCAAACCTGGGGGACGCATGGCTGACGCGAATTCAGGACTGAGCGATAGCCTTCGGCAACTTGGATTCATAGTGGGACGATTCAAGACAGGGACGCCGTGCCGAATCAATGGACGGTCGATCGATTTCTCGCGGTGTGAAGTACAACTCGGGGATGAGCCACCGCCACGATTTGCATTTAACGTCGGTCCCAGAGGGTTCAGGAACGAGATATTTACTCTAAATTTTGATCATCGTGGTGAGTTCCACGTGGAACAAATGCCGTGCTGGATCACGCATACAACTCGACACACGCACGACGTTATAAAAGACAATCTCCATCGGTCCCCGCTTTATTCCGGCCGAATAAAGGGAACTGGGCCACGATATTGCCCTTCTATCGAGGATAAGGTCGTAAAATTTTCGGATAAACTTTCTCACCAGGTTTTTTTAGAGCCAGAAGGCCGCCATACGGAAGAATACTATGTAAACGGAATTTCGACCAGTCTACCGTATGAAGTCCAGTTGGCATTTCTGCATTCAATTCCGGGTTTAGAACGAGCCGAAATTATGCGGCCTGGGTATGCAGTGGAATATGATTATTTTCCTCCTACGCAGCTTTTTCCCACGCTGGAGACCAGATTAATCAGCGGGCTTTATTTTGCAGGGCAGGTGAATGGAACCTCGGGCTACGAAGAGGCTGCCGCCCAAGGCTTAATCGCCGGTGCTAACGCTGCTTCAAAAATTCAGGATCGACCGCCGTTGTTATTGGATAGGAGTGAAGCCTATATCGGAGTTCTCATCGACGACCTCGTCACGAAAGGGACTGAAGAGCCGTATCGGATGTTTACCAGCCGGGCCGAAGACCGCTTGTTTCTTCGCCAGGACAATGCCGATCAAAGGTTGACAGAACGCGCATTTGATACCGGGCTCATCTCTAACGAGCGTTGGATTCAGTTTCAGCAGAAAATGGAGATTCTTAGCCAAGCTCGACAAATGGTAATGAAGGCCAAGCTCGCTGGCACTCCCGTTTCCCAATTGCTGAAGAGACCCGATTTTGGTATTAACGATCTGCCTAACGAGATTCAGACGCTGGCACCGGCCGAAATCTGGGAGTTACTTGAGACGGAACTGAAGTATGAAGGATATGCCGCACGACAGGCTGGACAAAATCGAGAGATTGCCGGCCGGAGTTCGCAGCGCATTCCCGACGGATTGGACTACGGAAAAATAGCGGGTCTGCGCTCTGAGACGCGACAAAAGCTAGCCGCCGTCCGACCGGTCTCGTTGGGTCAAGCGGGCCGCATCAGCGGGATAACTCCGGCGGACATTGCAATTATATCTATTTGGCTGACTAAGAGTAGGTTACAAAGCGATAACTGTGCTGGTATTGCGCCAAAGTTCGCCACTATTGCGTCCGTGAGTTACTTGCTCGGGTCGATTCCAGCCGGCTATCTCGCCGGGCGTATGGCGGGGATAGACATTCGGAATGTCGGCAGCGGCAATATCGGCGCGACAAATGTAACCCGCATGCTGGGAAGGCGTTACGGATACACTGTGTTTATGGTAGACTTTTTGAAAGGCCTGCTCTCGGTCGGTATCTCGATTTTTCTGGCGAAATACGCGGAGTTGAGATCAACCTCTGCCGAGCTAGTTGGAATTGTTGCGGCTGTTTTTTGTGTGATCGGGCATGCTTTTCCGGTCTGGCTAGGATTTAAGGGAGGTAAAGGGGTCGCGACCTCGGCTGGGGTACTTTTTGGGCTGATGCCTTTAGCGGCACTAATCGGCGCAGTGGTCTGGATATTCATGTTCGAGACGACACGCTATGTTTCAGTTGCGTCGATGACGGCTGCAATCGCTTTGCCGGTCGCCGTGCTCGTCATAACGTATGCAAGGCAAACGAGCGGGTGGATGCCATTCTACCTCTGCCTTTGCCTGGCGGCCGTTGTTATTTTCCGTCACCGCTCAAATTTTTCTCGTCTAATGCGCGGCACCGAACCACGGTTCAAGCGGAAGTGAAGATCGACAAGACGGCCATCCTCGGAGCGGGAAGCTGGGGAACAGCTTTGGCGTGGTTGTGGGGAAAAGACGGGCGGCAAATTTCGCTTTGGGGTAACAACCCTGAGCGCGTCGAGCGCATGCAAGAAACGCGTGAGAACAGCGACTATCTTCCAACACTCAAAATACCCAATTCAGTAAATATTACGCACGAATTACACGACTGCGCTGATGCGGACCTAATCGTTTTTGTCACGCCATCGACCGCATTGCGCGGAATTGTGATGCGTTTGCAAGGAGTGGTCGGCAGCGCGCAAGCAGTATTGCTTAGTTGCACAAAAGGGATCGAGCATGGCACGGGGATGCGGATGACCCAGATCCTTGGCGAAATCTTTCCTAAGCATAGACTTGCGGTGTTGTCGGGACCAAACCTTGCGGCGGAAGTCGTGCGCAACCTTCCTACCGCGACGGTAATAGGCTGCCGAGATCCTGAATGCGCCGCAAATCTGCAAACTTTTCTCGGCAGTTCTCGTTTTCGGATTTACACCAGTGAAGAGATCACCAGTATTGAGCTGGGCGGGGCGTTGAAAAATGTCTTCGCGATCGCAGCTGGGGCAAGTGACGGTCTTGGCTTGGGAGATAATACGAAGGCGGCGTTAGTCACTCGTTCACTTGCCGAGATGATTCGGCTCGGTACGGCGATGGGCGGAAGTTTCAAGACATTCTATGGATTGAGCGGTTCCGGCGACTTAATTGCAACCTGCTTTAGCAAGCACAGCCGTAATCGGCGCGTTGGCGAGCATCTGGGTCGTGGGGAAACGCTGCAACAAATCACTTCCTCGATGCAAATGGTGGCCGAAGGGATTCCCACGACAAAAAGCGCTTACGAATGCGCGCGCAGGCTCAGCGTCAACACGCCGATAATCGATCAAGTTTACTCTTTGCTTTACGAGCGAAAAGCGCCGATCCAGGCGATGCAGGAGCTCCTCGAGCGCGACCAAAAAGCGGAGCAAATTTAAAAGTTCGATAATTTTTGGCACATCTTACTAATCACCGCCGGATATAACGCGTGCTCCGCAATTTGAATTCGAGCATGGAGGCTTTCCGCAGTGTCGTTGGGCAAAATCGCTACTTCGCGCTGCGCGATGATGTCGCCATGATCGATTTTCTCATCGACGTAATGGACCGTGCAACCAGTCACCGTTTCGCCGGCAGCAAGTGCCTGCTTCCAGGCGTCTAGCCCCGGGAATTTGGGTAGAAGTGACGGATGAATGTTCAAGATTCGGCGCCGAAATGCTTCGAGCATCGGCGCTTTGAGGACTCGCATGAAACCGGCGAGAATGACAAGTTCCACGCCGGCATCGCGCAGCATTCGCACGAGTTCGATCTCGGCTTGCGGCTCTAATCGCGTGTGGAATCGGCCGGGCGGCAGGTAGGCGTTGAGAATTGAAAACTCCCGCGCGATGTCAAGAATGGGCGCATCGAATACATCTGAGATCACAACGCGGACTTCGGCCGCTAACGCGCCACTTTTAATGCTCTCAAGGATTGCGCGGCAGTTCGTCCCCTTGCCTGAGCCGAGAATGCCGAGTGGAACCGGTTTCACGTTACGGCCTTTCGGAGTTGTTCCAGCAGCCGGGAGGTCGAATATCCGCGCACAAACGGTAGGATACGAGTCTCCGCCCCGATGTCCTTAAGCAGCGTCTGCTCCTCGGCATTCAATGTGTCCGAAGTGTAATCGCCGCCCTTCGCATAAATCGCCGGCAAGGTTGCGCGGATGAATTGAGTCGCGCGCAATTCGGGAAAAATCGCGACGAAATCGACGCATTCCAGCGCGGCCAGCACCTCTGCGCGATCGCGTTCGTTGTTAATCGGACGCCCAGATCCCTTCAGTTCGCGAACCGAACGATCGCTGTTCAAACCAACTGCCAAAGCATCACCGAGCGCGCGTGCAGCCTGCAAATAGCGCACATGACCTACGTGCAGCAAATCAAAACATCCATTCGTGACGACGAGTTTTTTCCCAGCGGCACGCAATTCCCTTGAATGTTTAGCCAGCTCATCCATATCGAGGATCTTGACGTTCATCGGTTGCTGACAACAAATTCTAGCGCGCGAGGGAGAACTTCAAAAACGGCCGGCTCATTTCCGACCAGTTCACCATCGACATTGAACCACATTCCAGGCCGCGACCCCACTGAGATCTTTTTTGCACGTCGAAAAATAAGCGCATTGTTGGAAAGATGTTTACCCAAAAGCATCTCTGCGGCTAGCAATGCCATTTCCGCTGGCGGCCGCTGGGGGACGAGCACAACATCGAGTAACCCGTCGCTAAAATCAGCATCGGGGGCGATTGGCAGTCCACCGGCGACGAATCGTCCGTTCGCTACGATGACGTTGTAAAGATCGATCACCAATGTTTCCATGTCGTCGAAAATCATCGTGGTATGATATGCGTGCAGTTCCGGGAGAGCTGCTGCAGCGCTGCGCAGGTAAGCGAGAGGCCCCCAAGTGGATTTGATTTCGGGCGTTAATTTCTCATCGACAACTCCACTGAAACCGCCACTGGAGACATTCACGAAATAGCGCGTGTGATCACTCGTCACGCGAACGAGATCGATCGAGACTGTTCGCTTGGCGCGCAATATTTCGATGTTGTCGTCAACGCCTGGAGGCAGTCCAATTGACCGCGCAAAATCATTTGCGGTGCCGAGTGGCACAACTCCCACACAGACGCCGCGCGGGCGGTGCGGCGTCGCAATTCCATTAATGACTTCATTCAGCGTGCCATCACCTCCGGCCGCAATAATGTAATCGCCTCCCGCGCAGATCGCCTCCCGCGCGACAGTTTCTGCTTCGCCCGCGGACCGCGTTAAACGCAAGTTCTTCGGATTAAGTTGGCGAAGCTGTTTTAGGAGAACGTCCAAATCCGCAATTGAACCCGCCGTTGGATTGACAATGATGTACGATTTCACGCTTTTGCGCGGGCGCCGCGCGTAGTGAACTTTTACCGGCGACGATTGTTGACGCAATTTCGGTCTCAAAATCGAACTGGACATCGATTAGCTATCTTTCTTTTATCAGCCAAGATTCACTTTTGCCTTTCCCCGATTTGCGCCAGGTTCTGAATCGGAATCGCCATGGTCAGAAAAAATCCCAAACAGCGTACCCGCAAATCGGAGATCGCCGAGGGTTTTCGCATTTCTAATGGACCGGTCATAGGCTCCGCTGCGGACATAGAAAGAGAGTCGAGCGAGCTTCCGCGTGTTCAGGGCGCGCCGACGTTATTCGCTATCGCACGCGATCCGAACACCATATTCACCTATTGGAGTGTCGATTGGGCAACCATCTTTGCGAAAACGATGCCGGTGGATCGACAGGTTCATCTTCGCGTGTATCGCGCAGATGGTGTCGAGGAAAAGAGCGCAGCCGTCGAGCCGATGGCTGGTAATTGTTACATCGCAGTTTCGCGGCCAAGCGACTCTTATCATGTCGAGATTGGATACTATCAACCTGCGGATGTTTGGCATCTAGTAGCGGTATCCGATGAGGTGGCGATGCCGCCCGACAAAGTCGTGGAAGTTGCAGATGTCGACCTTGTCACGATTCCGTTTCATCTCAGTTTTCAACGGCTCCTCGATTTTTTTCGCGTATCCAACGGCGATGCCTTGGTCGAAGTCATTTCTCGATTCCAGAAACGCGCGTTGACTGACGAAGCGCGTGAGCTGTTGACCCCTGAAGAGCGAGAAATCCTCCACGCGATGAATCTTTCCTTACTGGAGATCGCGGCGGCCAGGCGAGCGTTTTTGGATCGGGCTGACGATCAGATGTTGCGAAAACGGACAGAGGCCATCCTCGGTTTTGGATCGACCAGTCCGTTGCGAGGATTCGGCGGGCCCAGTTGGGGTTCAGGCGCCGCCTAGATAGGCATTCTCTACTTTTTCATTAGCCAGCAACGCGCCTGAGTGATCGTGCAGCATGATTCGTCCGGTCTCGAGGAGGTACCGTAATGCAAAACTTCCAGCGCGAGATTCGCGTTTTGTTCGAACAGCAAAACGGTGATCCTTAACGACCGATTGGTCTCGACGATTTTTTCAAAAGTCGTTTTCACCAGAATTACCCGGGCGAGGATGAACCATTTGACCCAAGCCCGCGGAAGCTGCAGGTGGAAACCAGCGCATCGTTTAGCGCTTCAAACGCTCGTGGAAGGTTTGGTGTCGGAACTGGGCAGCTGCGCCAGCTTGCTCCGGTGCACGCCGTAGCAGAAATAAAACACCATGCCAATGGCGAACCAGACCAGCAAACGCCGCCAGGTCGGCCATGGCAGCGCGGCCATAAGCGCGAGCGCCGAGAGCGCACCTGCTGGCGCCACAAACCAGACCATCGGCGTGATGAATTTGCGCGGGAGATTCGGTTCGCGCACGCGCAACACGAGAATTCCCACCGAGACAATGACAAAGGCGAGCAGTGTGCCGATCGAGCAGAGGCTGCCTGCCTCGCGCACGTTGAAAACAGCGGAGAAGATCGCGACACCGACGCCAGTTACGATGGACGTCAGCCACGGCGTGCGGAATCGCGGATGCACCCGGCTCACGAAAGGCGGCAGCAGGCCATCCCGCGCCATGCTGTAAAAGACGCGTGATTGGCCGAGCAACATCACCAGGATGACCGAGGATAGACCTGCAATGGCGCCGAGTTTTATCAATCGTCCCATCCAGCCCATCCCCGCGTGGTCCGCTACCACCGCGATCGGGTCCGGGACGTCGAGCCGGCCGTACGGCACAACGCCCGTCGCGATTCCGGACACGAGGATGTAGAGCACGGTGCAAACAAGGAGCGAGCCGATGATGCCGATAGGCATGTCACGTTGCGGATTTTTTGCCTCCTGGGCCGCGGTGCTAACGGCGTCGAACCCTATATAGGCGAAGAAGACAATACCGGCGCCCGTCATGACACCGCTCCAGCCGAAGTGACCGGACTGTCCTGTGTTTACCGGAATGAACGGATGCCAGTTCGCCGAGGTGATCGCATGAAAGGCGCCAAAGATAAATAGCAGTACGACCGCGACCTTCACGAACACGATCAGGATGTTGAAATTCGCCGACTCCTTAATGCCGATGACGAGCAACGTCGTGACCACAAAGATAATGAACACAGCTGGGAGATTGAACATCGTCGTCACCTGGGCCAGGGCCGCCGGGTCGGTTCCGGCGCTCTTGATTTGATCCAGCAGAGATGCGCTGCTCACCACCCAGCCGACTTTTGCTTGCACGAGCGGTGCGAGCGCAGCGGGAATATTAATTAATTCGGTGCCGCGAGCGGCCGACAACATCGGAGGAATGTTGATACCAAAATCGTGCAGGAACGATACGACGTAGCCCGACCAGCCGATTGCCACCGTAATCGCGCCGACCGCATATTCGAGGATTAAGTCCCAGCCGATGATCCACGCGATGAGTTCCCCGAGCGTGGCGTAGCCGTAGGTGTATGCGCTGCCAGCCATCGGCACGAGCGAGGCGAATTCGCTGTAGCACAAGGCGGCGAAGACCGAGGCGACGCCGGCTAGCACAAATGAGAGGACGACGGCCGGCCCGGCATTTTGCGCGGCGACCGTGCCGGTGAGCACGAAGATACCGGTGCCGATGATCGCGCCGACGCCGAGTGCGGTAAGATTCATCGCGCCAAGCGCGCGCTTAAGGCTGTGATCGCTGAGCGCCTCGGCTTGCAGATCCGTCACGCTCTTTCGTCGAAACAAATTCATTGGTTGATTTCTCGGTTTCGCTAAATGGGCTGCCGCGTGCAACAAGTCAAGCAAATGTCAGATCGTTGCCGGCCGCGATTTCCTCCAGAGAAAGTAAACCGGGACTCCAGCGAGCACGATGAGCAAGCCGGGCCAGGAAGTTTGCGTGCGGTAAATCACTAGGACTACCAGAATCACCGTGGCCGCCACGATGTAGAATGCTGGCAATAACGGATACCCAAAGGCGCGATAGGGGCGCTCAGCGTCTGGACGCGTGCGGCGCAGCACGAACAAGCCGGCGATCGTCAGCACGTAGAAAATCAGCACGGCAAACACGACGTAGTCGAGCAACATGCCGTAGAGATTGCCGTACTGCTCGGCTCCGGAGGCATCGAGCAACGGTGCGTTCGTGACTGGATCACGCAACCGCGTCCGCGGCAGCACGAGCAACGCCGTCCAGATTCCCTGCAAGACCAGTGCTACCGCCGGAACGTGCCGGGCGTTGAGCTGGCCGGTGGCTTTGAAGAACAGCCCGTCCTGGGCCATCGCATAATAGACCCGGGCGCCGGCCAGAATCAGTCCGTTGTCGCAGCCAAACGTCGAGACCATGATGGCCACAGCCATGAACGCCGCGCCCGCTCCGCCGAACATCACCGACATCACCGCCGTGGCTACGCGGTCGTCCGGCGCGTGCTGGATTTTTTCCAGCGGCAAGACGCAGAGGTAAGCAACGTTCGCCAGCAGATAGAGCGCGATAACTAGGCCGGTGCCCAAGGCGAGTGACAACGGCAGATTGCGCCGCGGATTTCTCACTTCGCCAGCGGTAAACGTGACGTTGTTCCAGGCATCTGCGGAAAACAGCGATCCAACTTGCCCCACGCACACGGCAATCAACATTCCCAGCGCACCGCCCGCCGCCGACACCGCCGCCACGAACGACAGATCGGACTTGATCGGCGACACCCCTCCGGGCGTCCAACAGTTCATGAAATTGGCGCTGAGCGCATCCGCATTGCGGCCAACGAAAATCCCGAGGACGATCAGCACCAGCAGCGCCAGCGTCTTGGCGGAAGTGAACACATTTTGGATGAGTTTGCCGACTTGGAGGCCGCGCGTGTTTACGAAGGTCAAAAACACGATCACGAGGATCGCCACCAACTGCTGCGTCGAAAGACTAACAGCGTAATTCGTCGAGAGAATGATGGGCGGAACGACCCATTGTGTCGGTGAAATGGCCGGTGCAAGCACGCCGAGGAATCGCGCAAACGCCACCGCGACCGCGGCAATCGTGCCGGTCTGAATGACGAGGAATAGCGTCCAACCGTAGAGAAATCCCCACAGAGGACCATAGGCTTCGCGCAGATAGATGTATTGCCCGCCGGCGCGCGGCATCATCGCGGCGAGTTCACCATAGCTGAGCGCGGCCGTGATCGTGAGCGCGCCGGTCACTGCCCACACCACCAGCAGCCAGCCAGCCGAACCGACCAACCGCGTGATGTCTGCCGAGACGATGAAAATACCCGAGCCGATCATCGAGCCCGCCACGAGCATCGTCGAATCGAGCAAGCCGAATCCTCGAATTAACTTGGCGTCGTTGGTTGCAGGTGGTTGTGACATGGAGCTTCTGAGTTCGAACTGGTCGGATTTCGCGGAGAGTTAACCACCACTCAGCCCGGCGGGGCAACGCCAAAACGCCGCGTGCCCAGAAATGTTTCGGTTTTTCTTCGCGAAGTCTTGCTGTTGTCAGAGTTGAGGTAAGCACGAGAGAGTGATTTTGACGCGGGCGTATCAGCCGGAGCGCTTCAAATTGTGGCGACTCTGCTACGCACATCGCGATGAGGATGACAACGCCATGAATCTGATTGCAAGAGTTTCTGTGGTTATGTTTCGATCTGCCCGCGCATGAAGGACCAGAAACAACAGATGGAATGGGGCACGCGCGTAGGCGTCATCCTTGCCGTCTCTGGATCCGCTGTTGGATTGGGAAACTTCCTCCGATTTCCCGGGCAGGCTGCGGCGCACGGTGGTGGCGCATTTATGATTCCCTATGTTTGCGCGTTATTGTTTCTCGCAATGCCGATTGGTTGGGCAGAGTGGGCGATGGCGCGGCACGGCGGAACAAAAGGATTGCACAATGGTCCGGCAATTCTCGGTGTCATCGGGCGGGGCCGGATTGCTCGTTATCTCGGCGTTTTTGCGGTGCTCATCCCGATGGTCGTCTACATGTAATACGTCTATATCGAGGCCTGGTGTCTTCGGTACTCCTGGGAATATCTCATCGGTACGATCCAGCTAAGGGGGACCATTCAAGAGCAAGTCCACGCCGCAGGCAAAATTTTCGGTGACACAACCGGCACAACTACCAACGGCGTGCTCAACATGAGCGCCGTGTTCTGGCTTCTGGTGGTTGCGATGAATATTTGGCTGGTGTATCGCGGGCTGAGCGGGGGCATCGAAAAATTTTGTCAGTTCGCTTTGCCGGCGATGGGCGTTCTCGCCATGATCGTGTTGATCAGGGTGCTAACGCTTGGCACTCCTAACCCCGTTCATCCTGAGCAAAATGTTTTGAACGGGCTAGGGTATCTTTGGAACCCTGATTTTTCCAAGCTTACGCAGTTTGAAACTTGGCTCGCCGCGGCGGGACAAATCTTTTTAGTTTGTCGGTAGGTTTGGCATGATTTTGAACTATGCTTCTTACCTAAAGGAGCGCGACGACATTGCGTTGTCCGGATTCACGGCCAGCGCAACGAACGAGCTTTTCGAAGTTGGCTTTGGCGGTCTTATCACGATCACCGCCGCTTTCGTTTTCCTCGGCGCGAGTGGCATAGGTGGTGGGTTTGGCCTTGGTTTCCAGACGTTTCCCGTCGTTTTTCAGCAGATGGGCGGAGCGGGGCGATGGATCGGATTCGCATGGTTCTTCCTTCTTTTCCTCGCCGCGATCACCAGTTCGATCTCGATGTTGCAGCCAGCCAAGGCCTTTTTCGAAGAAGCCCTTGCCATTTCCTCCGGCAAAGCAATTACTCTGGTTTCCGTGATTTGCGGCTTTGGCTCACTCTGGGTGATTTGGTTCAGCAAGAACACAATCGCGCTCGACGCCATGGATTTTTGGGTGGGCACATTTGCTATCTTCGTGCTTGCCACAGTGCAGATCATCTGTTTCGGCTGGATTTGGGAAATCAAGAATGGCGCCGCCGAACTTGATCAGGGGGCGCTGATTAAAATTCCGCGTCTGTTTTTGTTTGTGATGAAATGGGTGGCTCCAGTGTATTTGCTCGTAGTGCTTGGCGAATTCACTTATTTTGATCTGCGCAGAAAAGTGAAAGAAATGGCGGGTGACCTGGTGGCGTTATCAACCGCAGTCGTCATCCTTGCGGTTCTAGCGCTGCTTGTGGCATTGCTCGCCGCAGGCGAGCGCCGTTGGCGGTGCAGCGGGTCTCGATATCGATGGACGCCAGCCCATGAGGCGAACCGTTAAACAATGAAGACTTGGGGCTGGATTTTTATGCTGTCATCGCTCGGCCTGGTCTGGGGTACGACGATCTGGGGTTATTATCGTCTCCTCAGCTCGCCGCCTGAGGAGCCGCGCGATCGAGAGTCTTGAGCAGCCCGCAATCAGCCGGTTCAGATCCATCTGCGCCGCAGAAAATTTTTAAAGCCGGCAGGCCTTCGGGTTTGTATTCCAGTGTCGCCGACGGCGTCGAGTGGTCGTTCTCGACGATGATTTTATTTTTCCTTGCCTATCTCGCTCGCAATTCCAACCGCAAAGACAATAGGGTCCGGTGCTGCTGAACTTACCCGGCAACTTAGCGTTTTCGCGTTGCGTGAAAGCTGTGCTATTCTCGCGCGCGTGCGGGCACCGAATCATTTTCCACTAACGCGAAGGACGTGGTCGACCTTCCTCGCGGCTCTCCTGGTCGCTGGTCCGGTCTTCGGCATCAATCCGCCGGCTCGCGACGCTCGGCGCCGGGATCCGCCGCAATTTGAGGCGTTACCGCTGGTGCGCTCACGGCAAAATCATTTACTCGTTCGCGCTTACATAAATGGCAGGCCAGCGTGGCTCGGCGTCGATAGCGGCGCGCCAGTGAGCGCGATCGCGCTAAATCGCCGCGAGCATTTTCGGCTCACGACAATTTCGGCGAAATCGACTCTGCCCGCTCGCATTCAAATTAATGGTGCATTCAATAATGTGGCGATCGCCCGTGAAATGCGACTCGGCGGGCTGAGCCTTGTGGACGAACCGGTCGTTACTGTCGATCTTGGGGGCTCCACTCGCGCCGCGCGATTGCTCGACGAGCAGGAGATCGACGGAATTATCGGGGCCGATATTCTTTTCCCAACTAGAGCTGTGCTGGATTGTCAGCGGCAGCTGCTCATCTTAAAAACGGATCCGGACGTTGTTGGAAACGTTCCCGGTCTCGACCGCCGCGGATTGCGCGCCGTGCCGATTCAAGTCAGCGATGGTTTCAATTTGTATGTAAATGGATCGATTAATGGCGAGCCCGCGAAGCTCATGGTTGATACCGGCTCGTTTGCGACATTGCTGCATGATCCCTTTGTTCGGCGGATGCGGATTGCGACGCGCGAGACACAGTTTAATTCTTCCGCCGTGAATCTGAAAGAGCGTGGCCTGCGAATCGCGCGTATTCGCAAGTTGTCGGTCGGTTCTGTCGACATCATTGGCAAGGAAGTCGGAGTAATTGATCTGGGAGGATTGATTCACGGCGGATTGTTGCGCGGTTCGCCGCCAGTCGCCGGCTTGCTCGGCGGCGAAATTCTCAATCGGCACCACGGCATCATCGATTTCGGTTCGCGTACGCTTTATTTGAAACGGTAGTGGTAGGACTGCGGACGAAAATTGGACCGGCAAGCCCTACCGGAACTCGACATGACGGAGTTGGAAGAGCGCGCTCCAGAAATAAAAGAAGCAACTTGATCATGACTCGAAAGATCGACAGGAGAGCAAGCGATCTCGTGCCGCTAAGCGCGCCTGCGTTCGCAATTGGAGTACAAGCGATCGGAGCTTTAGCCGCTGGCGCCCTGGCGATCGGCGCTGTTGCGCTGGGTGCAGTTGCGATAGGCCGGCTTGCGATTGGCCGCTCAAAAATCCAACGAATCGAAATCGACGAACTCGTCGTGAAAAGGCTTCGCATCACAGATTCGCTGGAAACGCCAGCTGGTCACGAGTGCGAATCCAACTAGGCGAAGTATCCCCGCCGTGACTATCGATCGCATCGCGCAGGCGTTCGTCTTAGGCGCCGGGCTCGGCAGGCGACTAAGGCCGCTAACAGATGATTTGCCCAAGCCGCTGGTGCCAATTTTTCAAAAACCGCTAATCACTTTCGCCTTCGATCATTTGATCGATCTCGGAGTGAGCAGATTCGTGATTAACGCGCACAAGTTGCCGGAAGTATTTCAAAACTTTTTTGGCGAGAACAGTTATGCCGGCCAACCGATCACGCTGATTCACGAACCGGATCTGCTCGAGACCGGCGGCGGCATCAAGAATGTGGAACGTTATCTTGGCATTGATCCGTTCATCACTTACAGCGCCGATATCTTGACTGACATCAATCTAGAACCTTTGATCGACGAACATTTCCGTCGCGGAAATGACGTTACGCTCGCATTGCGTGAAACCGGTTTGGCTACAGATGTGGCTTTTCGCAACCACCGTGTTGTGGATATCGTGAATCGATACGGCATCGCGGGAAATTTCGATTTCGCCAACATTGCCGTTTGGAACCCGGAGATTTTCCAGCAAATCCCGCCGCAGCGGAAAATCTCTTTCATTCCGATTATCGCTGATTGGATAGGCAGGGGCGGCAAGATCGGCGGCTTGGTGATGAATGACGGAGAGTGGTTCAACATCGGTTCGCGCGCTGAATATCTCGACGTGCATCGCACAATTCTCCGAAAACAGTGGAGGCCGGGCTATGTGAAGATGCGCGACTGGCCTCAGTGCGTATCGAAAACCGCGATGGTGGATCCAAGCGCACAATTGGGTGGCTGCACAGTTGTCGGAGAAGAATGCCGCGTTGGGGCAGGAGCGATTCTAGAGGACACAATTTTGTGGCCTGGTGCACAAATTGCTTCCAAAAGTCACCTTCAGGGTTGTATTGTCCGCTCCCAACAAAAAGCCAGCGGTATCCTGCGCGACATCGACATCTAATCATGCGAACGAATGATCTGCTTCTTCGCCAAACGCGGATGCATTTCCCGCGGCTGGATGTCGCCGAGATAAAAATTGCGCCGATCAACAAGGGCGGATCCGACCGGAAATTTTATCGGATCCGTTGCTCGCCGGAGCAGACGCTTATTCTAGTGAAATACAATCGGGAACGCGAAGAAAATCGGCATTACGTCCAGATCGCGCAGTTTCTCAACGCTTACGAAATTCGGGTGCCAAAAATTTATTTTCATGATCCAGCGGAAGGCCTCATCTGGGTCGAAGATCTGGGCGAAAGCGATCTCTACAGTTTTCGGCGCTTCATAGTTTGCCCGAATCGGTCTGCGTGGAAATAAAAGAGCATTTGCCAGCTGAATTCGACGCTGCGCTTTACGTGTGGGAGCAAAATTATTTTTTTGAGAATTGCCTCGGCCGCTATTTCAAGATCGAGAACGCACAATTACGTGAGCTTGCGGCGCTTCCCGCCTTGCGCCAAATCGCGGAACGCCTGGCGTGTTCGCCCAGAGTTTTGGTGCATCGCGATTTTCAATCGCAAAATATTATCATGCGCAACGGCTTGGCTTATCTGATCGATTTCCAAGGCATGCGCCCTGGCTTGGCCGAATACGATTTGGCGTCGTTGCTTTTTGATCCCTATGTCGATCTTTCCAGCGCGGAGCGAGACGAATTAGTTTATTATTACAGACAAAAACAGGCGGAAAATGGACGAATGATTGACGATGACTTCGACGACACGCTGCGCTTGTGTGCGATGCAACGTCTGATGCAGGCGCTGGGCGCTTACGGCTTTCTCGGCCTCGTGAAAGGCCACAAACAATTTCTCAAATACGTGCCAACGGCGGTGAAATCATTGCGCCGAATCGTCGACGCGGTTGGTGGGCTCGAAAAATTGGAGCACACACTATCTGGTTTATCGGCGCGGGGGATTAAGCTTTAAAGGAAGGCGTATCACCCGCAGCAGCAAAAAACGGATTCGTCCGCCGTTCCTTTCCAATCGTCGTCGGCGAGCCGTGACCGGGAAGCACCATTACGTCGTCCCCGAGCGGAAACAATTTCTTCCTGATCCCGCCCAGCAACAGATCAAGATCTCCACCCGGCAGGTCGCCTCGGCCAACGCCACCGGCAAAAAGGACATCGCCGCCGATGAGCGATTGGTCGTTGCGTGAGAAAAAGCAAAGGCTGCCCGGGCAGTGACCCGGCACTTCAAGAACTTGCATTTCGAGACCGAGAAAATCTCTCGCCGGCGTCTCTTCAATTAGGAAATCGGGCTTAACCGCTTCGATCTCGAGTTGGAAACCGAAGCTGCGAAAGAATTCTGGATCGGAAATCGTCGGCGCGGTCTGTGGATGGCAACCGATTGAGCAATGGAAGCGTCGTTTGATTTTGGCAACATCGGGGATGTGATCGAAGTGGCCATGTGTAAGCAGCAGAAGCTTTAGATCGATATGCCGGGATTCGAGCCAATCGGAAGCGCCATCGGGCGCATCGAAGAGAATCGCTCCGGCGGGCGCATTGAGCAGATAGCAATTCGTTTCGAAAATGCCGCCGCAAAAGCTTTCGTAAGTCATTGCGTTGAGTGGAACGAGGGTCGGCTACAGCTGAAGGCGGGAGTTTTTACGAATATTTGAATGTTCCCTGCTGTCGATTGTCTCATTTCTACTTGTATGTCGATCTTGTTTTCGTCGTCTTGCGTTTTCCCATGAAATCTGCCAAGGTGAGAAACCCTTTTTTTAGCCGATGAAGTCATCTTTCCAACGGTCACTGGCGTATTGCGCCATTCTTTTTGCATTCGCGATTGCGCCTCCTCCGCTTCTGGCGACATCGAAGGAAACGATCACGATGTCGGTGGGGCGGCTTTTGGAGGAAGGCCATTACACCCGTCAGAAGTTGAACGACGAAGTCTCGAAAAAATTCCTTCAGACTTATCTGGAGCTGCTCGATTTCAGCCATCTCTTTTTCACTCAACAGGACGTCGATGCGCTCGGTGCGAAATATGGAACCTCAATGGGCAATGACGTTCTTCTAGGCAATCTGAAACCTGCCTACGAAATTTACGATCTGTATACAAAACGCGTCGACGAACGTGTCGCCAAAGTAAAAGAGCTGTTGAAGCAACCGGTCGACTTTAAAGGCGATGCGAAGATTGAGCTTACCCGCCAAAAATCACCCTGGCCTAAAGACGAGGCAGAAGCCGATCAATTCTGGCGCGGCCGTGTCACAAACGAGCTGCTACAGGAACATTTAAGCGAGCATCCGATCGAGCCCGCCCCGCAGCTGGTCGCTCGGCGCTATGATCGCCTCGCCCGCAACGTTCACGAGGAAGACAAGGACGAGCAAGTAAAGCTCTTTCTCGATGCGCTCGCCCAAACGTACGACCCGCACTCGGAGTATCTGAGCAAGGCCGACATGAAGAATTTCAGCATTAACATGGGCCTTTCCCTCGTGGGAATTGGCGCCATGCTTCGCTCGGAAGATGGCTACGCGAAAATAGAGAGCCTTGTTCCCGGCGGGCCCGCGCAAGCCGATGGACGGCTTAAAGTGGGCGACCGGATTACCGCTGTGGCGCAGGGTCCGGCTGAATTTGTCGACGTTCGTGAGATGCGGCTGGATAAAGTCGTGGAGATGATCCGCGGCAAAAAAGGCACGCATGTGCGTCTGCTGGTGATTCCCTCAGACGCAACCGATCCTTCCCGCCGCAAAAATGTCGAGCTGGTCCGCGATGAAATTAAGCTGAAAGATCAAGAGGCGCGGGCCGACATCATCATCAGAAAAGATGAGAACGGCGATCCAATAAAACTTGGCTGGCTCACGCTCCCGTCGTTTTACGCGGACATGGATCGGCATCAAAAAAGCACTACGCGCGATGTGCTCGCGCTGCTCAAACGGCTGAAGAAAGAAAACATCGCTGGGTTGGTTGTCGATCTTCGGCGAAATGGCGGCGGCTCGCTGGAGGAAGCGCTTTCACTCACCGGTCTGTTTTTGAAATCGGGCCCGATCGTTCAGACAAAAGATTATAATGGAAGTATCAGAATATCGTCCGATCCCGACTCCGGCATCGCTTACTCCGGACCGCTGGTCGTCTTGACCAGCCGCCAAAGCGCGTCCGCCAGCGAAATTTTTGCGGCTGCTCTGCAGGATTACGGGCGCGCCGTGATTGTCGGCGATAAGAATACGTTCGGAAAAGGAACGGTACAGACGATTCTCCCAATCGGCCGGTTCGCGTCGCTGCTTGGCAATCATTCCGACGAGGATGGCGCATTGAAATTGACCATCCAGAAATTCTATCGCGTCGCTGGCGGCTCGACGCAGCTCCACGGTGTGGCCTCCGATATTGTGCTGCCGAGCTTGAGTGATCTGCCCGAATTTGGCGAGGGCGCGCTGAAGAACTGCTTGCCTTACGATGAAGTATCCAA
>VBQB01000230.1 GCA_005887855.1 Verrucomicrobiota bacterium
TTGCACTGAATGGAGCGGGACGATAACACGACCAATAACTGTTCGCGTTGGGTCTTGGTCTATTCCCGCTGAACAGTTATTGGTCGTGTTATCGTCCCGCTCCATTCAGTGCAATCTCTTCGGCGAAGTCGGTGGGTCCAATGTGATAGGTATTGCACACAACATTAGCCCGTCGGGGAATTCCCCAGGGAACTAGTGATGCAAAATTTGGGATGGAACAAGTTACGACAAATTTAAATCTTGTCCGCGTACGCTTTGAATATCGAAGCCAGTTCCTTGCACAAGTCACAGATCCGAGGTAGTTGTGATCGCTAGCTAGCGGCAGCTGTCTCTCGACCTACTTTCTCAGTAGCGTGAGGCGATCCAGATTTGCCACGCCGCCCCACTCGATCGGCAGGCTCTCGACTAAAGTCAGGCCGGCTTCATCCGAGAACTGCCGAAATAGGCTCTCGGTCATATGATTTCGAGCATGGAGGTTCTGTCCGTAGTGCCGATCCAGGGGGGCCGGATAATTTGAGTGGTGATAGAGAGCCATCCCGCCTGGTTTCAGAACCCGTGCCGTATCTCGCAGATAGGCTCCGACGATGTCAGCGCTGAAATGCACCATCGCATCATAGCAAAAGATCGCGGTGAGAGCGTTATCTGTGATAGGTCGAAAGTCGTGTCCGCTGTTCGTAAAGAACATAGTGTTCCGGAACCCAGCCAAACGTGTCCGGCAATATTCTATGTTCTCCTCGTGAACATCCATCAAAGTAAGTTGGCCAGAACGCCCGGCGACGATCTCGGAATGGCGGCCATGACCGCAAGCCAGTTCCAGGACAACAGTCAAATCAAGGCGCTTGAACTGTGGGTAGAACGGATGGTCTTCACTCCAAAAGATAAAGGTCCATGTCTCGGCATCTTCGTAGTAAACGCTTTGCCTCCACGGAGCCGCAACGACTTCGACCGATTGTGTGATCTTGTTCATAACGAATGGCGGCTTTCGCTGAGACGCCGAAACGGTAATCACAACGGCCTGAACCTTCAACGATCTATTTCTTTGGGGAGACAAATGCGATTTTATTCCTGTTGTTCACACTTGACGAGACCGTGCTCCTGCTCAATGAGGTCTGCGTGGACAAGATACTTGTTACCGTCTCGAGAGGTTTGATTGAGAGCGAAGTTGTCGCGTTTTTCTGTGCTACCCGCTTGGGATGTTCACGGAATGGACAACAACATGCGGAAAGCCTTGGTCCCCCGGGAGGCACCTCCTGGAACTGGGAACGACCCCGCTCGTGCGAAAAAACGAGCCGACTCGATTTTGCGCAGCCTTGGCGCCTGATGGGACTGTCGTCCATTTGATCGACCCGCCTGAGTATCATGGAAACCCAATATCGTCGAAGGGGTCGTTGGTCACGGTGAACTGGGGCTACGACATCACGAACTTTATTTTTGAAACTAGCGGGCTTTTTACAGAAATCGTTTTTCCTTGATATGCTCGAATATGCCATACGGGCTGAGTACATCGAAGTTCTTATAGCGCGGAAGCTTCCGACAAAAAACATATAGCGACTATCGCGTGGTGACGATCTCAATTCGGACCCGTCGCAGTTCATGACGCACTTTTTTCTGCATTCGTATCGGGTAATAGTAGTCGTTTGTATTGGCGTCGTGTTGCTGCTGCCAGCTGTTCTCGATAAACCTCACTACGAAAAATATCTATCTGGGACGCAGTGGGAAACCGATGGCGCTTTTGTAGCCAATGGACAACCGAATCCGAGAGATTTTCCCTCGCGCCTTTTGCGGTCGCCAGATGCGCGGTTTTGGAGAAACCACACCCGGGAAAAAGGAAAGATGCCGGGCCAATTGCGATCTGCGCCCTTCGTCTTGCGCGGCAACCGCGTAATCATACCGGTGGTGGGTTTCCCGAACTCGGAAGAGGCCGGGATTTACCTCGAGTCGGAAACCGATCATCGACGATTCTGGATTCGCGATGGAGCAGCGCACCTCGAATGGCAGCCGTTTACGCTTTCCCTTCCCAAATCTCTCACGAACACTCCGGTCCGACTGATCGCCTTTTCCAAGAATACACAAGCTTATATCGGCGTAGGGACTCCCTACTTCCGAACCAATCGTGCCCTTCCGGGACTAGCGTTCTCGAAGATCTTTAGCGCAGTTTTCTTCTCAGTCGCATACCTGCTGTTGCTGTTCTTTCCGTCGTTCTACTGGCTTACACGCTTCAAGACTTTCGCGCCAACTGAGCGTGTTCTTGCCTGCTTCGTTCTCACGTCGGTGTTATCATTGCCTTTGTTTTTCTTGGCTTTCTACTTTCCGGCTGCTGGTCGATTGTTCGCTCATCTGTGGTTGCTTCTTTCCGGTCTGTTGTTATGTAAGACGGCCATCACTCGTTCATACCTGCGCTGGAGCGGCGCACCGAAGTACTGCCTGTTCATTCTCGTAGCGCTCACAGCATTCCAGGGATTCTTTCTGTTCTCCTTTAACATGGTTTCGGTTCATTACGCAGCTAACTATCTTTTTTACCCGGCATCGTGGTCAACGGATAATCAGATTCCTACTACGACAGCTCAGCTTCTGGCACAGGGCACCGTTCTCTCTGAATGGCCGTTTGGTTCATGGCGGTTATCTGATCGCACCCCGCTGCTGGCCAGTTTGCTCTACCCGGCCGCGGTCGTAACGAGGGACTTTGCTGGTCATTTTGATAGGGGTCAAGAACTGCTCCTACTTCGACAATTCGTTCGGATCCTAACGAGAGACTTTGCTGCTCAAATTGATAGAGGTGTGGAGAGCATGATTCCGCAAATTTGCGGTTTCGGAATACAAAATTGCTGGCTACTGCCTGCATGGGTTCTTTTCAGGCGCGTTCGTTTTCAGGTGCAGGAATGTGTCCTGGCTTCGCTGCTCCTTGCCGCTACCCCGTTTATCTTTTTTAACACTGTCTATATTTGGCCGAAACTCCTAACTGCCACTTTTTGCCTTGCGCAATACCTGTATTTGGTTCCCTTATCGCAGGAATCGGGTCCGCCTCAACGCCTGAGATCTGTCGTTGGTGGAATAGCTGCGGCGCTGGCGATCCTCTCCCACGCGGCAAGCGCCGCGGCGGTTGTCGGCGTCTTCATTGCAGCAGTTTACGTATTTAAGAGCGCCAGCCGACCGGGGTCCAACGCCGTTTCAGGGTTGCAAAGAGTAATGGCGTCAGGAACACGCTGGCAACGGCTGTTCATCTCGGTTCTATCCAGCATGCTCGTGTTGTCGCCCTGGCTTCTTTGGGTGAAGTTCGGATTTCCGACGTCCAACCCATTACCGAAATATTTTCTCACCGGCAGCTTGGGCTTTGACACGCCGAATGAGAGCATTGCTCACGCCGCTCTGCGATTTTATCGCACGCTGACGCTCAAACAATGGCTTACGTCGAAAGGCCTGGGCTTGGCGACCCTTGGGGGATTTTATCACGGCGACCCGCATAATCCGCTGGGAGTTGTGACCAATCTCTCGGGTGCCATTCAAGCCGTCCGCGGCCTTCAGTTTTTCTATATGCTCCCAAGTTTAGGCCTGCTTTTGATTCCCCTTGCAGCTCTTCTTCGCGCCTTAAGACAAGGGAGAATTAAGGGAGATATGCGAAAACTCATTGCTGG
>VBQB01000102.1 GCA_005887855.1 Verrucomicrobiota bacterium
GTTTTATTCGTCGACACAGCCGTCGCTAAACCTTATCACGACCAGGTAATCAAACGCAGCTCGTGCGTTTGCATTAAGTTCGGATGAGTCGGGACGACGCGAACGCTAAAGCCGTAAGTGCCGCTTTCGGTGGCAGGGACTGATCCTTGATAAAGATAATTACCGTCCCCATCCGCCAGGCTGCTTTGATTAAGAACGGTGGAAGTAGGATTGCGAATCGCGCCATTATCTGCTTCGCCGTGGTACGCCTCCACGCGCACATGTTTTGGATCGACCGCGCCGAGATGAACGCGCGCGCTGACCTGCAACGACTCGCCGACCAAAATATTTTGTCGATCTTTGTTAGCGATTTGCACATCAGAAATCTGCACTTGTGGCCAA
Source organism: Verrucomicrobiota bacterium (assembly GCA_005887855.1). The sequence continues at coordinate 382 of VBQB01000102.1, forward strand.
TCCTTGCGCATCTGCACCTTCCAATGGCTCAGTTGCGTGGCCGCGCCGCAACTATCCCGAGAAAAATCCTCGTGCGATTTTACCGCTGGGATATAAAGACGCTCGGTATACTCCTTCACCATCCGTTGCGTATTGAAGACTGGTGTGACGCTGCGAATTGATTCTCGCATCAATTGTAACCAGGCGAGGGGAAGTTTGCCGTCCGGCTTCGCGTAATACAGCGGGATGATCTGATTCTCGAGCAATTGATAAAGACTGTTCGCGTCTACTTCATTCTGAAATTCGACCGTGCCATTATCGATCTCAGCACCGATGGCCCAGCCGTTATTGCCATTGTACCCTTCGCGCCACCAGCCATCGAGCACACTGAGGTTAATCCCGCCATTCGGTGCCAGTTTCATTCCGCTTGTCCCGCTCGCTTCCAGCGGGCGAAGCGGATGGTTCAACCAAAGATCGACCCCCTGCACGAGACGGCGCGCGATATAACTATCGTAGTCTTCTAGAAGGACGACACGGTTTTCGAAACCAGCTTCGCAGCTGAGTTTGTAAACTTCCTGAATGAGCGCCTTGCCAGCCTCATCACGTGGATGGGCCTTGCCTGCGAAAATGAATTGCACGGGCCGCGTTGTATCGTTGAGCAATCGCTTCAGCCGTTCCTTATCGCTGAACAGGAGCGTGCCGCGTTTATAGGTCGCAAAGCGTCGGGCAAAGCCGATGGTCAAAATGTCTGGATCGAGAATGCGATTGGCCCTGCGGATGGCTTCGGGTGATTCGCCCACGCGTTCGCGGCGCTGCCGCACCCGGTCGCGCACAAATTCAATGAGACGCAGTTTGAGTTTTTGGTGCGTCTCCCAGAGTTGCGCGTCCGGAATCTCCATGACACGGCGCCAAAAATCCGGCTCGGTCAGATGTTCCTCCCATGCGCCGAGATGCTTGTCGTAGAGAGCCGAAAATTCCGGCGCCATCCATGTTTTGGTATGGACGCCGTTCGTGACGCTGGTAATCGGTACTTCGGCGACCGGCACACCGGCCCAGACATCTTTCCAAAGGGATCGGCTCACTTCGCCGTGCAATTTGCTCACGCCGTTAGCGTGCCGGCTGAGACGCAGCGCCAGGATTGTCATGCTGAAGGGATCTGCGGGGTCAACGCGCGTTTGTCCGAATGAAAATAGCTCGTCGAACGGAATGTTTAGCTCCCTGGCAAAAGCGCCGAAATATTTTCGCATCATCTCGCGTGGGAACGAATCGTTGCCAGCCGGGACTGGCGTATGGGTGGTGAAGACGTTGGCCGCCGCGACCACTTGGAGCGCAGAATAAAAATCGAGCTTCTTCTCGACAATGTTAAGGCGAATGCGTTCGAGCGCGAGGAACGCGGAGTGGCCTTCGTTCATATGAAACACATCCGGTTTGATTCCGAGAGCGCTCAGCGCTTTGACGCCGCCGATTCCGAGGATGATTTCCTGGCGCATCCGCATTTCCAGGTCCCCGCCATAAAGCTCAGCGGTAATCAATCGGTCTTCAGCGCTGTTTTCCGGAGTGTCGGTATCGAGAAGGTAGACGCTGACCCGACCCACGCGCAGTTCCCAAAGCTTGGCAAAAACTTCGCGATCCAGAATTGGCACCGAAATGAGCAAATTCGTGTCGCCGCGGCGCACTTCGCGGATCGGCAGATGATGAAAATTTTGATTGAGATTGATCGCTTGCTGAAAACCTTCCTTGTCGATCTGCTGCCTGAAATAACCATGTCGATAAAGCAGCCCAATCGCGACGAAATTTAGATCGAGGTCGCTCGCCGATTTGCAATGATCGCTCGCGAGAATGCCGAGACCGCCGGAATAATTTGGGATTGATTCATGAAAACCAAACTCAGCGGAGAAATAGGCGACCGGGTTTTTGATCGCACTGCCTGCCCCGGTTTTTCCATAGGTGTCCTTGCGCGCAAGATAATTGCGGAACGTGTCGTGGACTTCCTTCAGTTCGCGCAGGAAAGCTTTGTCCTGCGAAACTTCCTCCAGCCGCGATTGCCGCGAGAGCTGGAGCATGCGGACGGGATTATGGTTTGTCCGGTTCCAAAGCTCCGGATCGAGTTGCCGGAACAGACGACGCGCGGAGGGCTCCCAAGTCCACCAAAGATTGAAACTCATCTCGCGCAGCGGCTCAAGCGCCTCCGGCAAGATCGGAGTGACATTGTAAGTTTGAAAAGTCGGCATGCGGGCGCAACAGGGAACAGAGCGGGAGTTAACCGAGAAAACTTCATCGGGCAAGTCTCGCCCGAATGAAGATGTGGATATTCGAGTCCATCATCATTGTTCGCGTTGCGGCCTCACGCAACAGGTGGCAGCGCGCTAGAGGTCGTCTCATAAATGGAGAATTTCCATTCGCAGCTATGGGCAATGCGCCGACAATAGCCCAGCGTTTTCCTAAACTCGTCTGCCCCAGACTTGAAATATTCTCGGCAAGCTCATCACGGTTTTCGAGTCTGCCGCAGCGGCATTCAATCCGTTAATGATCTGCTCAACTTCTTCTTCAGTAGCGAGCCCTCCGATACTACCGAGCCTGATATCCGCTCCATCGTTATCGAGGCCATTAGTTTGCCTTCACCTTGCACGTGCGTCGGTTGGACCACGTTGACTTGGACTCCCTCGGCGCCTGCTTTGCGCAGCAACGCCGGCAGCTTGGGACCAATGTTCGCATCACCACCTCATCGCTGGACCACCTTCTGATACACCTCCACATACCTCTCGTAAGCTGCGCAATGGGGATAGCAAAAGCTGCCGCTGAAATCGATGTCTTCGACCACAATTGCCCCTCTAGGTCTGCAAGCCCTTACCATTGCCGCGAGACATCTCTCCGGCTCGCTTAAGTGAGAGAGTAAAAAACGCGCATAAGCCAAATCATACTCTTCGTGCCATTGGCAGGTGCAGGCATCTCCCTGACGAAACTCGACGTTGTCCAGTTTTGCGGCGTCGGCGCCTTCTTGCGCCAGTGCGATAATCTGTTCATCCGCGTCCGTGCCTGTGACCTTGCCTTCGGCCCCACCATGCTTGCCATGAGGAGTGTGACGTGGCCACCGCCACAGCCTACATCCAGGCACGTCATTCTTTTCCTGAAACCGACCTTCTTTAATAATTGAGAAGTAGTCGGCAGCATCACTCGAGCCAGGAGGTTTAGGCGCTCTTTGCCTTCCTTACCCCCGCGGATTGCATAGCGAGGCATAACCTCCGATGGATTCATCTTATAGGAGACCGGGTTGACGACGAACAGGTTAATGAAGCGACTAGGCTGTCGGCAAGCGGAGCGTATTTCATTGTTGACCAGTTCGGTGCGGAGTTAAAACGCGATGTAATTAGCAGAGCGTTGTAGTCGTGCTCGTTGACCGTGGAACTCGTGTCAGCCCTGCCGGTCACCGACTCCCGGCTACAGGTACCGCTCGCGGCGCAAGGATAAGTCCGAGAAAGAAGCCCGCTATCAGTCCGCAAAGGTGGGCCGCCATGCTGACCTGCGGAGTCGAAAGGTCGAACGCGGTTTGTATCGCGACGATCATCACGACGTTTGCCAGTCGCTGTTTTGCGTGCGGTGCATGACGATGGCGGAGCAAGAATCCCGCCCAGGCTCCGACGATGCCCATGATGCATCCCGACGCACCGACCAGTTGAGCGACGTGAACAAGACCCATCACGGTGAGGGCCACTACGCCTGCGCTCGAGGCAAATCCCGAAATTAAATAACACACGGCGAATCGCACCCCGCCGATCGACCGCTCCAGTGGCGGCCCGAGCACATAGAGGGCGAAAAGATTAAAAAGCAGGTGGGCGAGACCCCCGTGCAGGAAAAGTGCAGTGAAAAGACGCCAGTACTGGCCTTGCACCACAACAGCGTAAGGCTCCAGCGCGCCGATCCGATGCAGTATTTCCGGATCAGTCCAGTCGCCGAATGAAATCTCGAAGAGAAACGTGGCCGCATTCAGGAGGATAAAGATGAGAACGGCGGGTGCGTGCCGGAAATAACGATCCTGGCGCGCGATTTCGTACTGGGTCGGGGGTGGCGCGAAAAATCCTCGATCGTTTTGGTGAGATTCCAAATGGCGAAATACTTGCACCTGCCCGCGCAACTCAGCGCTTGGATGCAAAATCTGAAGAGCCACGCCAAGTTTTCTCGCTGATTTGTAATCGCCCTGCGCGGCAAATTCCGTCATTTTTCGTAACCCAATTGCCGGAAGAAACAGAAGAGCAAACCAGGCCCCGCCTCCGATGTAACCGGCCGCGACGCGAAAAAGAATCCACGCGATACCGGTAATGGCGAGAACGACGAGCGCGGCAATACGCCACCCACGGTAAGGTCCACCTGGGCGCCAGGCGCGTGCCAGGACAAGAAGCGGCGAAATGACCGCTAGGAACAGAAAAATGTGGTTCAGGTCCACGACTTTGTTCGAGGTTGGATGTTTCTTGTGTAGTTTATCGGCTCGCGTTTTGAGTTGAACATTGGACGTTGGATGTTGGGCGTTCGATGTTCAAAGCACAAATCGGCAAATCAGCATGCGTATCACCGTTACCTACTATCTCGACGTAATTTCGTCGTGGTGTTTCTTCGCCGAGCCGGCTTGGGCGGAACTAAAAAAACACTACGAGGGCAGAGTGGAATTTCTGTGGAAGATCGCGCTGATGGATAAATCTGGTCTTCCCACATCGCAGGAGCAACACGAATGGTTTTATCGGCGCAGCGGCACAATCATGCGCTCGCCGTTCATGCTGAGCAGCGACTGGTGCGACCACCGGCAATCGGAATATCTCGCGCCAAATTGCGTGGCTGAAGCGGCAAAGGATTTCGGTATCACTGACGATCGTGTGCGGCTCGCCCTCGCCTACGCGGGGTTGCGCGAGGGAAAACGGTTCGGCGACTGGAAAATCGCCGCCGAGATTGGCGCGAAAGCGGCCAATGTCGATGCAAAGGAATTGCTCGAACGTGCGCGTTCGACTGTAGTTGAAGCGCGGGTCCGCGCCGACACCGCTGATTTTCATTTGTTGCAGGTCACGCAGCGGCCCACGTTCGTACTCGACAGCGAAATCGGGGACCGCGCGGTTTTTTCCGGATTTGCAAAAGCGATGCCGCTTGCGACTGCGCTCGACGCTATGTTGGACGACGCGGAAGCTTATACTGCGCATGCCGCTCATTTCGGTGCGCCACCGGCTTAAGGAAGGGATCGAGAATCGCCTTTAAGTGAGATTGATCTTGCCAGCGACGAAATGTTGTTTACAACTTCCATTCGGCTCGCGAAAAATGCGGGTCCATCGCTGCGGTCATCGCAGCTGCGGCGATGTCAGAGTGTTCCGGCCAACCCACGCGAGTGGAGACCGGGAATTGCGACGAAGAAAATACGGCGATGCGGCACACTCCCGTTTCGCCGGCTAGGAGCTTGACTTAATCTGCAACCACAAATTCGTGTAAACGGTCGGATTCGCGCCCGCGAAGTGCGGGTCATTTTAGGGGCCTCCGGCGAACAGCTCGGCGTCATGAAATTGTCCGACGCCTTGCGCAAGTCTCAAAGTCTCGGTCTTGATCTTGTCGAAGTAGCGCCGACCGCGAACCCGCCGGTGTGTAAGATCGTCGACTTCGGAAAGTTTCGCTACGACATCTCGAAGCAGGAGAAGGACAAGAAGCCTTCGGGAACAAAACTGAAAGAGATCAAGTTCCGGGTGAACATCGACGACCACGATTACCTGACGAAAATACGCCACGGCGAAGAATTCCTCGATCGAGGAAATAAAGTGCGGGTGCAGCTCCAATTTCGGGGCCGGGAAATGGCGCACCAGGAATTTGGCATGCAGCTTATGGAGAAAGTGCGGGACGATCTCTCCGGCATGTCACAAGTGGAAACGGAGCCGAAGATCGCGGGCCGAAACGTGACCATGACACTTTCGCCTTTGCCGGCGAACCGCCGGAAAAGGCGATTTGCTCCGCCGCCGAAAACAGGCGAAGAGGCCGATGCATCTGTTTCACCGAACGGGGCGCAATCGTAACGGGCCGCGCCTCTTTTTTAAGCTACGGCGATTTTGTGGCCGCCGGTGACGGCCGCGGCGAACTTGGGATTGGCGTCGGCGGGGCATTTTGGGATTGCCGCGCTTTTAACCGCACTTCGCGGCTTTTTGCTTCCGCATTTCCAGGATCGAGCTTTAGAGCTTTTTCGGTATCAGTCAGCGAGTTTTTTACGTCGCCTTTCGTTTCGTAGATGTAACTGCGGTAAAGATAATACCGGACTTCATTCGGCTTGAGCGTGATCGCCTCGGAATAATCGGCCAGCGCTTTGTCGTAATCATTCATTTTCATCTCCACTGCGGCGCGCTGTTCATAAATGCGCGGATCTCGCGAATTGATTTTGAGCGCTTCGCTGAAATCGCCAATCGCGTCCTCAAACTTCTGTTCATTGGCGGCTGCGTATCCACGTTGTTGATAAACAGCCGCGAGATTTGGCGCGTATTTGCGGTCGAGAGTGGTGGCTTTACGAAGCAGTTCGATGGCTTTGTCCCACTCTTGATTCTTGGAGGCCTCCGCGCCTTCTCGGGCAAGCTTGTTTGCTTCTTTGTTGCCTTGCGCCTGAGCGAATTGCGAGACGCAAACCGCCAGAGCCGTGATCAGAGTGAGAGCAGAATATTGTTTCATGATTTTCTATTGGACGTTGGTCTTTTTGGAGAATTCGAAGTTCAGGCCACGAACAGTTGGCCGCAAGGGCAACTCTTCATGTCTGTTCCGGAGAAGATGCTTGTTCGATGCCGATCTTTGCCTCGGGCTCCGATGAAGCGGATTGATTCGGCCCCGGCTCATCGAACCGCTTGATTCGCGCCGCGCGACCGGTGGTTTCAGCGATCTCGATTAGGGCGCCACGCAAACGGACCTCGCCGCCGGCGACCGGAAACGAGGCCGGTAAATTCGAAACGAAGCGGTTCATGATCGGCTCGATGGCGCGCCCGAGAATCGAGTTGATCGGGCCACACATTCCCGCGTCGCACATGAAGGCAGTGCCGCCGGGAAAAATTTGTTCGTCCGCTGTCTGCACATGCGTGTGAGTTCCGATGACGGCTGAAACCTTGCCATCGAGAAATCGGCCGAGTGCGATTTTCTCGCTCGTGGTTTCCCCATGTACGTCCACAATTATGTTGGCGGTCTCTTCGCGCATTTTCGTCACCGCTGCTTCTACGGCGCCAAATGGATTCTCTAGAATCGGCTGCATGAATGTGCGCGCTTGCACGTTGATCACGCCGATTTTGCCCTTGGCCGTTTCCAGCACGATTGACCCACTGCCAGGCGCCCCATCGGGATAATTCAATGGGCGCAGCAGCCGGGGCTCGGTGTCGATGAAACCAGCGATATCTTTTTGATCCCAAATATGATCGCCGGTCGTGACGACTGAAACACCGGCCCGCAAAAGCTCGATCGTGATTTTTCCCGTAATCCCTCGCCCCCCAGCTGCGTTCTCGCCGTTGACGATGATAAAATCCAATGCGTGTTTCTCCTTCAGCTGCGACAGTCGGCCGATCACGGCGCTGCGCCCCGGCTCGCCCACGATGTCGCCCAGAAAAAGAACCGTTAGCATCCCGCGAGCATCGTATTAAAGGAGGCGAAATCCAAACGCGGATGTTTCATTTTAAGAAAGTGCGGACTCGGCTCGTGTTGCTCGCGCGCTCTCTGATCTTTCCCGCGGCCAGTGAACGCCGTGGCAGAATGACGAAATCCGAATCAATGACAAATGACGAAACGCGAAGCATAGCTCTTTATCATTCTGGCTCCGGCATTTTTTCGTCATTCGTCATTCGAGTTTCATCATTCCTTGTAATCTCTCTGTCGATCGTTCTCCCGGCCAGCCAGGCCGCGGACAATCTCGGGATTCTCGGCGCACATCCAAAGTGGGCGGTATTAGAAAATTATCAGGAAACAATTACTCACGATGAGTTTGCCCGATTGATTCAGGGCGTTTATTGCACACACGGTTTCGCCCCTGATTTGATCGAAATAAGCGAGAAGACTGCACGCATCTTGACGAATCGCGAGGCGCAAAAGTTTTTCACGTTGCGGTTTGCTAAAGACGACGCCTCACGCGAGCCGATACCGCGACTTTGGCGTGCCGCGGAATCTTTGCCACCCGCGAAACAGGAAAAGCCGCTCTCGAGTCTGCGGATCGCACTCGACCCGGGTCACCTCGGCGGCAAATGGGCTAAGATGGAAGAACGCTGGTTTCAAGTCGGGGCAACCCCGCCGGTGGAGGAAGGCGATTTGACGTTGCGCGTGGCTCGGCTCTTGGCGCCGCGCCTCCGAAAATTGGGTGCGAAAGTCTTCTTTGTCCGAAACAGCGACGAGCCAATCACGCCGAAACGTCCCGACGATTTCAAGGAGCTCGCGAGAAGGATTCTGATTAAAAATGGCGTGCCACAACCGCGGGTGGACGTTCTCGATGCAAGCGATCCCGAAAAAGAGCAAACAATTCGCTGGCAGAGTGAAATCTTGTTCTACCGCTACAGCGAGATTCGACGGCGGGCGGCACTCGTGGACTTCAAATTGCATCCCGATCTGGTGCTTTGTTTGCATTTCAATGCCGAAGGCTGGGGCGACCCGAACGCCCCGACATTGATTGACACCAATCATCTTCATCTGCTCGTCAACGGTTCTTATTTGAAGGACGAGCTCGAATTCGACGATGAACGTTTCGAAATGATCCGGCGACTCTTGAGCCGCGCTTATGACGAAGAATTGCCGCTGGCCGACACCATTGCTGGCGCAATGGCTCGCGAGACTAAGTTGCCTCCCTACGAATACCCGACCACGAAAAGCACGACCAAAGTCGGCACGAGCGGTTATGTTTATGCGCGCAATTTGCTCGCGACGCGGCTTTATCGTTGTCCGGTTGTTTATTGCGAACCGTACGTCATGAACAGCAACGATGTGTTCGCGCGTATTCAAGCTGGGGATTACGAAGGAACGCGCAACGCTAACGGCGTGGAACGCAAAAGCATTTTTCGCGAATACGCCGACAGCGTGGTCGATGGCCTGGTCGAATACTATCGCAACGCGCGAGGTCGGGGCGATTGATCTCAACCGCCCGCTTTGTAGGGCGTTTCTGTGAAACGCCTGGCGTCTGACACAGACGCCCTAAAGTTGATCAATCGCTTCGCGAATATCTTCCATTGTCACATCGCTCGATAAGTGGGCTGAACCGATTGTCGATGTAACGACAAACTGAATTTTTCCGCCCTCGAATTTCTTATCGTACGGAAGCGCGCCAAAGATCTTCTCGCGTGGAAAATTTGCCGGCAAATGCGTCGGCAAATCAAACCGTCGCAATAGATCGACGATCGCATCCCGCTGATCGCAAGGAAGCCCGGCTCTTTTAGTTGAGATGGCACAGGCGGCCGCAATCCCGAGACTCACGGCTTCGCCGTGAAGAAATTCCTGGTAATCGCCAGCGCGCTCGATCGCGTGGCCAACGGTGTGACCGAAATTAAGAATCGCGCGTTTGCCGGTGCGATCATGTTCGTCTTTCGCCACGATTTTCGATTTTATCTCGATGTTGCGACGAATCAGAGATTGTAGCGCAAGCGTCTCGCTTGCGCCTCCACGCACACGCAAGCCGGAGGCTCGCGCTACGTCTTCGAACATTTTCACATCGGCGATCACAGCGTGCTTGATGATTTCGGCGAATCCCTGATTGAACTCGCGCCGCGGCAACGTTTTCAGAACATCGACATCATCAATCACGAGCGATGGATGATGAACTGCGCCGAGCAAGTTTTTTCCATCGCGCGTATTCGCTCCGGTTTTCCCGCCGATTGAGCTGTCCACCATCGCGAGCAGCGTCGTTGGGATCTGCACGTGCGGAATTCGACGATGATAAATCGCCGCGACGAATCCGGAAATATCTCCGATCACCCCACCGCCAAGTCCGATAGCGAACGATTGCCGATCTAAGCCGGCCCCGATCATTTGATCGCAAATCGCGCCGACTTGATCGAGCGTTTTCGATTTCTCGCCGGCAGGAATCGTGATCAGCGTCGGGCGAAAATCGGCGCGCGTTAGACTGTTAATGACTTGCTGTCCAACGAGGGTGGCAACATTGATGTCGGAGATAACGGCGCATCGACCGGAGAAGCCGATAGTCCGGCAGCGCTCTCCGATCTCATGCAACAAATGCTCGCCAATCAGCGCGTGATAGTGGCGGTCACCGACAGAGATGATGATCGCATCAACCGATTGTTCTACTTTGTCGGATCCCAATGTTTCAGACCGAGCGGATCGGACCCTGTATCCTGAAATGAGCCTAGGTCAGTGCTTGGGCCAAATTTCAACGTTTCGACATGAGAATCGCAGAACAACGCATTGATTTGAGTGCCATTGCTGTGAGTTCCCGTTGTCTCGCCGGCACCGCCGCCTGCGGGTAAGTCCGGCGCGCTCGTGGCAGTGCCAGCCCATGATGCAGCGCTTTTAGGGTCTCCGTTGTACGTTGGGGCCATTAAAATTGTGGACGCGGGAGAAACAACCTTTGCCATGCTCCCCTCGATCCCCGGCGGCGTTGCGGTCGCTGCGATATACATGTTTGCGTTGATGCTGTAGCTAACCGGTGCCAAATCGGTTTCCAAACTGGCTCGGCTATCGAAGGGCGACTGGAAAATTTTTCTGGTTGAAACGTATTTCGGATATAGGACGGGTGCCGTAGTCGTACCTGGCCAGATGTTTGTTGCAGGAAGAACCTGGTCGTTATCGTTCAGATAAGTCTGAATGGCGAGGCCGACTTGGCGCAGGTTGTTCATATCTTTCGTTATTTTCGCGCGTTCCAGAATGCTTGTGTAAGTCGGGTAAGCAATCGAGAGGAGGATCGCGATCACCGCGATCACCACAAGCAATTCGATCAAAGTAAACGCCCGCGAGGAATTTTTGGTCATTGGATGGGTGCGCTAACGCGTCACCATATTGGTTCCGACCGCGCAGTGGAAGCGAAATCGAGTTGGGCGGTGGAAGATTCCTTGACAAACCATCTCCAAGTTTGTGTATGTAGGCCATGCCCGACCCAGTTGATCCAACTCAACCGCCACCTCCGCCGAGTCCGGAACCCGAGGCAAGAGGAACATCCACGTCGACCGGTTTGCCTTCGAACGTGGCCGCAGCCATCGCCTGCATTCCGCTAATCGGGGGCATCATTTTTTATATCCTGGAAAAGCGCGACAGCTTTGTCCGTTTTTACGCCATGCAATCGATCATTCTTGGCGGTGCCTGGCTCCTTTTCTATATCGCGGCATCCATTGTTGGTCTCATTTTCAGGTGGATTCCGGTTGTCGCCGGCGTTTTGGATTTTTTTTGGGGAATCATCGTCGCAATCGTTCAAATTGTCGTGGTCGTTCTCTGGATCGTTGCGACGGTAAAAGCATTCACGAAGGTTCGCTGGGAAATTCCATACATCGGGCCGATTGCCCGCAGGCAAATGGAAGGCGGCGCAGCTTGATTTGTTGTAGCCGCTTCGCTGTGCGAAGCGCGACGCTGACTTGTTAATCAACCGAGCGCCAACGCCGCCCACAGGGCGGCGGCTACAAAATTATGTTCGCCCCAGCAGCTTCACCACCACCTCGGTTAAAATCAGCTCGTGATCGAGCTGCGTGGTGACGAGCTGGAGATTTGCGTCAAGACACGCTTGCATTGCCGCGATCAGTTGCGTCGTCTGGAACTGATGCGCGTGCTGGGCTGCAATCCCCAGCGCGTACGCATTGATCGAGCCATCCTTCCTGCGCGGCAAATGCGCCGTTGCCTCGTCGGCCAAGCGATTAATTGCCGAGATAAATTGAAACGGCGAGTGAGGACGCGGGAGACGATGACGTTCCATTAAATCCTTCGCCAGCAACAAATTTCGGATCGTCGGAACGATCGCAACAAGCAGGATGCCGATCGCGCTTTCGCCCTGATCCAGCAAACGCCGCACAAGCGTAAGCGCGAGTTCGAGATCGCGCATCGCGAGCGCGTTGCTCAGCTCGAAAATCACGCCGGCGCGGGAGAGCGGCACGATTTCCCGGACAAGATCGACATGGACTGCGCGATCTTTTCCCAGAAAGACATCGATCTTCTCGAGCTCGTTCTCGATCTGCCGCGTGTCGCCGCCGGTGAGTAGCACGAACAAATCGAGCGCATCCTCATCGAATTGGAGTTTTCTTTTTTTGGCACGACGCCGGGCGATTTCGGTCGCTTCCTCCTCCCACCCGCTACGGCCGGAATCCAGCCGATCAAAGACCTGTAGCTCCGCTCGTTTCACCAGTGATCTGTAAAACGAACGGCGCTTGTCCACTTCCGTAGCGCTGATCAAGAATGTGATGTCAGGCCCGACACCGCTCTCGAGCAAATCAGATAATTCTTCCAGAACCGATTGAACGCTCGCGGCGCGGCCGATCGCATTGTCGCCGAGAAAATTCGCGTTCTTCAACC
>VBQB01000231.1 GCA_005887855.1 Verrucomicrobiota bacterium
CATGAAATCGTGCACAGTGAGGTTTTCTCTACGCGAATCCGCGCTCTATTTTTCCGGGCTGCGGCAGCGTGGCCTCTACGGCATCGACTATTCGCTCAAAGAAAACCTCACTGTGCACGATTTCATGCACCACGAGCGCGAAGTCGTGGAGATGGAACGTCGCCGCATCCTGAAAAATCTCGCGCTGCATAAAATCGAACTTATTCACGGCCAAGCCTCTTTTGAAGACTGCCACACGCTCGCCGTCTCCGCAGCAGATCGCCCGCGCCGTCTGAAGGGCGAGGTGATTCTTATCGCCACAGGCTCCAAGCCACATCGCCCCGCCGAGATTGCTTTCGACAACGTCCGCACCTTCGACTCCGACACCTTTCTCCAGATGGACCGCATCCCCAAAAGTCTTGCCGTGATCGGCGGCGGCGTCATTGGCTGCGAATACGCTTCCATCTTCATGGCTCTTGGCGTGAGCGTCACTCTCGTTGATGGCCGCGACCGCCTCCTTCCTTTCCTCGACAACGAGATTTCCAATCGGCTCCGCGATCGCCTCGCGGCGCTCGGCATGCATTTCTGGTTCAACGAACGGCCCGCAAAGACGGAAAACTCCGCCGTGGGCGTCCGCCTCATCATGAAAAGCGGCAAAGTTCTCGAGACCGAGGCGGCTCTTTTCGCCGCCGGCCGCCGTGCCGCCGTGGACGGTCTCGCCCTCGAAAAAGCGGGTCTTGCCCTCAATGATCGCGGCTACCTCCCGGTGAACGAAAACTATCGCACAACGGTTTCCAATATTTATGCCGCAGGTGACGTTATCGGCTTCCCCGCGCTTCCCTCTACCTCCATGGAGCAGGGCCGCGTCGCCGTTTGCCATGCGTTTGGCTTAAAATACAAACAGCGCGTCGCCTCGCTGCTGCCCATGGGCATCTACACCATTCCGGAAATTTCCGCTGCCGGTGAAACCGAAGAATCCTGCAAGGAAAGGAAGATTGATTACGTCGTCGGCCGCGCCCTCTACGAAAACAATGCACGGGGACACATCACCGGTGACACGGCGGGGATGCTCAAGCTCATCTTTGCCCGCGCTGACAAAAAGCTTCTCGGCGTCAGTATGATCGGTGAAAACGCCACCGAACTCATCCACATCGGCCTAACTGTCTTGGACAAAGGTCTCTCCATCGACGAATTCATCGAGCAGGTCTTTAACTACCCGACGCTCAGTGAAACTTATAAGTACGCCGCTTACGACGGCCTCGGGAATCTCGCCGGCCACAAACTCCGGGAGGGATAGCATTTGTAGCAGCAGACTTCTGAGGCGCATACTTTTTGGGAATGGGCGGCTTGGCGCCGCTTTTTCTTATGCGACAGATTGAGCAAAAACCGATCAAAGAAAGGGCTGCAACATTCTCCGGTATCGCGCTTGTCGCTGTTGCCATGCTGTTCGCTTTTGGGGACTGCGCGCGTGTCACCTCGGTTTCCGCGGATTCCCGGCAGGCCTATCTTGGTTTCGACCGAAACGATTATCCCGGAGACGCTGCCCTTCCCAAGCTGCGCAAGACGTTTGCGTTCTCGAGCTACTGGCTCAGCCCTCCCCCCGGCGAAAAAACGAATGCTTGGAAGGGAAAACGCGATCTCTTGCGTTCACGTGGCTTTGGTTTTTTGGTTCTCTATTCCGGTCGCGACAGTAGCGCACTCAAAAATGATGCTGACGCGAAATCAAAGGGCGCTCTTGACGCGGAACGAACCATCTCAGCCGCAAAGGCAGAGCACTTCTCCGCAGGAACAATCATCTTCCTAGACATCGAAGAGGGTGGCCGCCTCGCTGACACCTATCACACCTATCTCGCTGCCTGGTCGGATGCTCTTGCTCACGCAGGCTATCGCCCCGGCGTCTATTGCTCGGGCATCCCCGTCAATGAAGAGCCCGGCGTCACCATCACTACTGCGGACGATATTCGCAACCACGCTTCGACTCGCGACGTCGCTTTCTGGGTTTACAACGATGATTGTCCGCCTTCTCCGGGCTGCACGACGCCGCAAGATCCTCCTGCGCCATCCAAGAGCGGCATCGCTTACGCGCAAGTATGGCAATTCGTTCGCTCGCCACGCGACAAGGAAACCGCCCTCCACTGTCGAGGCTACGCCAAAGACGGCAACTGCTACGCCGCCTTCGATACTGCCCACCGCTTCCATCTCGACGTGAACTCCGCCACTTCGGCGGATCCATCGGCGGGCGCGAAGTGAATTCCTTGCCAAGCTGCGTCGCAGAAATGAAAAAGCGGCCGCGCTACGTGACGTGGCCGCCCTTCTCCAACTCCAACATTTGATTGTCGATTTTTAGATTTGTCCCATTCCGCCATCTACATTGATCTCTTCGCCAGTGATATACGACGCGTCTTGTGACGCCAGGAAGGCCACGGCTCCAGCAACTTCTTCCGGCTGTCCAAACCGCTTCATCGGAACTTTCCCAACAATGTCCTTTGCAAATTCATCCACGGCTTCTTTGGGAAGATTCGTCCTTCCAAAGATCGGTGTCAAAATGGGCCCAGGCGCAACAGAATTCACGCGAATGCCGCGCCCCACCAGTTCCGCCGCCGCGGTTCTTGCTAGCGAGCGCAACGCAGCTTTCGTTGCGGAGTATGCACTCGCCCCCGCCGTGCCCTTACGGTCGGCCACACTGGTATTCAAAATGATCGAGGCTCCGTCATTCAGCAGCGGAAGCGCCTTCTGTATCGTGAAATACGCGCCCTTGATGTTGGTGTCAAATTGTTCGTCGTACAAGCTCTCGGAGGTCTCAGCGAGCGGCGCAAACTTCGCGACTCCCGCATTTACAAACAGCACATCAATCTTTCCAAGGTTCTTTGAAACTTCCGAATATAACTTGTCCACTTCCGTAAGTTTGGTAACGTCGGCCTGTACCGCCAGCACGCCGTTGCCGATGCTCTTCACGGCTTCGTCGAGCGTTCTCTTGCTACGGCCGGAAATGGCCACACGCGCGCCTTCTTCCTGCAGGCGCTTTGCTGTCGCTAGTCCGATGCCGCTGTTTCCGCCGGTTACCACTGCTACTTTTCCTTCGAGTCTCTTCATCACAGCCTCCCAATCGAATCTTCCTCAAGAACCGCACCCCCAAGGCCTTGCCGCTTGACAGCTGTCTTGAGGTTTCGATACTTAGATGAACATCTAAACAGTCGGTTGCAAGTTATTTCGATAGGTGTCAAAATAACTTCTAACACATGCAGCAAGCCGGTTCCGGATTGGCTAAGGTGAATGTTCTCTTATGGATAGAGCCCAAATCGAAAAGATATCGAAAGCCCTGGCGGATGAGACCCGGTTGAGAATTTTCGAGGCCATCTCACGGACACAACAAATGACTTGCGGGGAAATCGTCTCCATGCGCGGCGTCACCCCAGCGACGGTGTCGCACCATCTGAAAATATTGAGCGAAGCCGGGCTGATTACCTGCCGTCGCCAAGGACAGTTTGTCTACAGCGAAGCGTTGCCGGAAACGGTCGAAGCATACACGTGGGCCTTGTCGAAAATTGTGCGAGGCAAGAAATCGCCGCGACGCCGTTGATTCGAACGATTCAGTTGGTAGGATTTCTGGGGAATTTTAAATA
>VBQB01000232.1 GCA_005887855.1 Verrucomicrobiota bacterium
CGCTGCGCGGATGGCGCAGGGCTCGATCGCGCTGAAAAGCTCTAGGAATCCACCTCGCGAGAATTAGCTGCGTGTGGTACAACTCGCGCGCATGTCTGTTCAACTGCCACTGGATCATCTGCGCGAACTTTGGCCAAAGAAATTTCGCGGCGCGCGTGTCGGTGCATTGCTTCATCCGGCATCGGTTTCAGCAAACCTCGAGCATGCGTCGCATGTTCTGGAGCAACATAACGGCGATCTGTTTCGCCTTGCGGCGTTCTTTGGACCGCAGCACGGTTTTCGTGGTGAGACCCAGGACAACATGGTGGAATGGAAACATTACGAGCATCCACGGTTGCGCATCCAGGTCTACAGTCTTTACGCTGAACATCGCGAGCCGACTTTAGAAATGCTGGAGAACATTGATCTGCTCCTTATCGATCTTCAAGACGTCGGCGCGCGCTATTACACCTTTATCTGGACGATGTACCTCTGTATGCGCGTCTGCGAGAAACATAATGTCGGGATCCTCGTGCTCGATCGCCCAAATCCGATTAATGGCGTGACGACAGAGGGGCCGCCGCTTGATCCGAGTTACAACTCCTTTGTCGGCATGCATCCAATTCCTGTACGCCATGGAAAAACGATCGCCGAACTCGCCCAGCAATTTCGAGACGAAGCAGTCCCCGGATCTCGCCTGTCGATTTTGCCGATGAAAAACTGGGAGCGCGCGATGTGGTTTGATCAAACCGGTCTGCCCTGGGTGATGCCGTCGCCGAACATGCCGACGCTCGATACGGCCACCGTTTACCCGGGAATGTGCCTACTTGAAGGCACAAACATCTCCGAAGGTCGCGGCACCACGCGGCCGTTTGAAATCTTCGGCGCACCATTTATCGACGCAGACCTGCTTTGTCGCGAGCTCAACAACTTAAAGCTGCCGGGCGTTTTCTTTCGCGAGAATTTTTTCCAGCCCACGTTTCACAAGTTCAGCGGTGAATTATGTGGCGGCGCCCAGCTGTATGTAATTGATCGCGAAACTTTCCAACCGTTTCTGACCGGAGTGGAAATCATCAAATCCATTCGCAAGATTTACCCTGAACAATTTCAATGGAAGCAGCCACCCTACGAATATGAATGGAAACGTCTTCCCATCGAAATATTAATCGGCGGACCGATCGACTCGCTCTTTGGCGATTGATCGCCCGGATCGTCGGGCTCGGTGTTGTGGCGCCGACTTGGGCGCAGATCCGCGCCGACATTCCATGGCCCGAAGTCGTGCAACGTCTTGCCTACGAAAATGAGAAGTTGGCACGGCGTCCGCAAGGACACAGCGGCGAATACTTTATCGTCTGCACACTTTACTACACTCCGATGGAATCCGGATTTACATTCGCGCGCGGTTTTGATGCGACACCGGTGACAAGACCAGGATTACATGGACGCAAGTATCCGCGCGATTTTCTGCGCTCGGTAAAAAAGGAGGGCTTCGGCCGGATAATGACCCCGATCGGCGGGCGTAACTACATTCGCTATAATTCTAGAGATTTGTTCGCCTTTGCGTCGACTCCTTCCGGAGGAGGTGGCGCTCTCGTCCCACGTTTTTCCGCTGCCACAAAGTTGGGCCAAAGCGGGTTGCGCTACGGCGCGATCATTGAAACGCCGTCTTCCACCGTGCGGGAAGTGTTTGGCAGCACGCGGTGGAAAATTGTCGATACTGGCGGCGGTTTGCGGCGGTGGCAGGTTGACCTGTATTACGGGGAAGATGAGCCGCTTGGACCAGGTCGATTCATGGGCCGGCCCCGTGGAACGACTTTTGAGTACGCGTATTCGGACGCGAGATTGCAGAAGTAAAGTGAGCTTTTTCACAGTTCGGTTCAATTTTCATGGCGACCTTCCTTTTTTTCTAGGATCGAGAGCGCGTGACGGGATTATCGAGCGAAGTTTAAGTGAGAAAACTTCGGTAAAAGATGTGATCGAGTCGTGCGGCGTTCCACATCCAGAAGTCGATTTGATTTTGATAAAAAGACGGTCCGTTGATTTTGCCCACATTCTCGAACGTGATGAGGATATCGACGTTTTTCCGGTACAGTTTCAGTGCACGTTGTTTAAGGAACATCGATTACAAGCTAGCTCTGCCTATAGATTTATAGCGGACGGCCATCTTGGAAGACTCAGTCGGGTTCTGCGCTTACTCGGGTTCGATGTTGCTTACGACCGCCAGGCGCAGGACCGACAATTACTCAGCATAATGAAACGCGAGAACCGCGCCCTGCTTACACGCGATCGCCGTCTGCTCATGCACGCAGTTGTGCAAACGGGATATTGTCCGCGTTCTCAAAATGCTGACGAACAAACGATCGAGGTGCTACGTCGGTTTAATCTTTTCTCATCCATCGCGCCATTTAGCCGTTGCTTGCGTTGCAATGCGCCGCTCCAAAAAGTCGAAAAAGCTGAAATCATTGAGAAGCTCGAGCCACTTACAAAAATCTATTACGAAGAATTCCGCCGTTGCACCGGGTGCGGCCAGGTTTATTGGCCTGGATCGCACTTTTCAAAACTTCAGAGACGTCTCGAAGAGATTCGCGCGCAAGGTTTGATGAACGCCGTTTAACGTCCTTTCACGCAAAATTGCAACATCGGCCTTACCATGCGTGGCTTTGCCCGAGAGCCGCTCAACTTTTTAGCAGCAAAATCGCATGGCATAAAGTTGGTTCCGAATTGTTCTGGGCAAGGTGCGATTCAATCGTA
>VBQB01000233.1 GCA_005887855.1 Verrucomicrobiota bacterium
CACAGCAGCGAAGATCAGCATACTGATCGATGGGATGACGCTGGAAAAGGCAGCCGTGATTCCCGATGAAATTAAAGGCTGGGACAAAAAGGGCGTGGACGTTCCGAAGGCTTTTCATTACTCGGCGCATTCGAAAATTGACAGGCAATTACGCGACTTCTGGCGCGCTAATCAGCCGACGCATGATATGAACTCAGCGGTGCCTTCGCATCATTGGTTTCACTATACGGACGTCCCAGTGGTACGGGTGGAGAAATACGGGGAAGGTAGAGCTGGCCGCAGCAAATGGGACGTCGTCCATATGATTCCGTACTGTGTCGAAGTGTTGGGAGGACGAGTGCCCGAACAAAACGAACGCAAGATCACCAAGCCGGTTGCGATCATTCTGCTCGCCCATTTTCTCGCCGACATTCACCAG
>VBQB01000234.1 GCA_005887855.1 Verrucomicrobiota bacterium
CGAGCTGATTCCTTCAGGCTTGTAAAATCCGCGTGGTCGGTGAACGACGGTATCCACTCTGCCGACTGCGCGCGTGTTTGTGTGCCACCGGCTGAGACTCGAAGAGTTGCTCAGCGATAACGGCGCCGGTCTTGAGCATGATTTTCAGATCGAGCCGGATCGATACGTTCTTGAGATAGAACAGATCCATCCAGATCATCTCGTTGAACGTCGTTTTGTTTTTGCCGTTTACCTGCCAGTATCCGGTCAAGCCCGGCAGACCGTTTACGCGTCCCCGTTGCCACGGCTCATAATGGGCAAATTCATTTGGCGTGCAGGGCCGCGGACCGACCAGACTCATCTCACCGCGAAGTACGTTGAAAATTTGGGGCAACTCATCCAGACCGCTCGCACGCAGAATTCGCCCGAAAGGTGCCAGGCGTGGGTCGCCGTAAGCATCCAGCTTCGTCATCGGACAATCGATCCGCATCAATTCTTCGAAGTAATGCTCGTGAGTTTGCGTCTCAGTGCTCAGCTTCATTGTTCGGAACTTCCAGATAAAAAAATGTCTTCCGCCAAGGCCGACGCGTTCCTGCCGATAGAAAATCGGACCGGGCGAGGCGAGTCGCGTCACTAGCATGAGCAAAATCATCAGCGGCAGCCAGATCGGCAGCGAAAGCAGAATGCAGGTAATATCGAGAGCGGATTTCCAGCCAGGCCTCAAAATGCTTCCCTTTGTGCGGCGGATCATGGTTGCCGACATAGAACCCGCCCTGCGCAGAGATGTTGCCGAGAATTCGCTCGCAGCGTGAGGGGCTCTCTTCCCGTTCGGGCCAGGCAAATTCTCTTTGCCGGCAAGAGACGTTAAGCGCATCTGAGGTAATCCTTTCTTGATGTTTTTGATTCGGAACTCTTCGTGTGCGCAGGAACCTGGTTTGGTTGATGAAAACACACAATCAGGCCGACGGATGGTTGTCTAATCAGACAAAATCCTATAGTCCACGCGACGATTGTCTCGAAGCCCGGATCACCGCGGCGTTGATCTGATTGAGAGACGCGCGAGCCTTAATTTTATTTTTTCGTGCCGGCGTCTGTTCAAGAAACGCCGATACCGCCGCGCGCGAAAACGGATTCCTTCAGAGCGATCGTCTGCCTTGAATCAATTGATAGAGAATAACGACGGCAATCACGGGTAGAAGATGGATCCGTGACCGGAACCGTGCGCTCGACATTGCCGGTTGAATCCAAAATGCGAATCTCCAGAGCGAAAGCTTGCGCGATGTTGTTGTGCGTAATTGTCGAAATAAGGCACGCATCAAAAAGCTTCTCGGTGCACCTACTTGGCAGGCACGATAACGGTGAGTGCTCTGGAGACAAAATCGATCTCGGCGCTGCTGCCTAGATTTACCCTTTCTCCATCGAGAATCGCAGGGATATCTTTGCTTGATTGCACACCTACCCGCTTTGTTTTGGTGAGGAGTATATTTCTGTCATCGCGCCATTTGCCAAACGCGGCGGCAGTGGCAAGGCCGATCACTTCAGCGGCGTTTTCCACATCAACGACAGCGGCTTCAAGAGCTTGCTCGGAATCGGACATTTCTTCCGATATGAGGGGGCAGATAAGGGCCACGGCTTCAGCATCACCCTTTATTTTCTCTGAAATGAGATACTGCACCTTCGTTTCAAACATGTTTTGGAAAGCGACGCTTCCCTTTTCGATAGCATCAATAAGAGCTCCTTCGCGTATGGATTCGCGGGCTTCTGCCCAAAGCGTAGGTGCCCCCACAATGGCGGCGACAAAAAACTGCTTGTCCGCGACCCGACCTCCGGAAAGCACTTTTGCTGAGGGAGCAGTGAGCGTATTTTCGAGCGGGTCTTCCCATGACACGTCTCCATACAACGCCCGAGGGAGCATATTCATCGTTCCCCCGGGAAGCGGGATAAGATAGGGCCCTCTTTCGGCGCATACTTCTGCAGCTGTCCGGATGGTGCCGTCGCCGCCCAGTACGATAAGCACCTCCAGCTTCTGCCCGGCTGCTCCTGCAAACGACGGCTCCATGTGGTCGGCCCCGCCACACCACATCTTGGGTTCGACAATGCCCGCCCGCTTTAGGATACTAAGCATCGTCTCCTCAGATTCCAAATCGCAGCCTCCGCTTGAGGTGTTGATTATGGCCCCAACTTTCAATTCTGATAAACGGATGGCGTTAGGCACAAATCAGGCGTGCGTGGGCGGCAAAGTTTGTGGCGGGCCTAAATATCTTTGCCCCCGGACGCGCGTTCAGCGCGGTTCGCTTGACTCAATGCGGTCAGATTGTTTCCATCCCGCTCTGCTTTTTTGCGAACGCGCTCGAACTGTTTCTCGAGGCCGGTGAGAGCTTCGTCGGAAAGTTTTTCCAAATCGACAAGTTCATTTCGAGCCCCTTTCAGCGCTCTGATTACTTCGTCGAGCTTCAGATGAGCTGCTTTGGCATCGCGGTTCTGCGTATTCTGAATGAGAAAGACCATCAGGAAAGTAACAATTGTCGTTCCGGTATTAATAATGAGCTGCCAGGTATCCGAATAATGAAACGTGGGGCCGGTTAGTCCCCAAATGACGATGATGAGAATCGCGCCGGCAAAAGCCCACGCGCTGCCGAGCACCCTCGACGAGCCCCGTGCAAAAATCCGAAAAGCATCGCTCACGACGCAAAAGAAATCTCGCGATTCTTCCTGTTCCTTAAGTTTTTCCTTCTGCGTTTCCATTGCCATAATATTGTATTCGGCCCCGCAAGCTGGAAGCAGCGTGTACCCGTGCCGGTCAAGAAGCTGCGGAGCCGCGCATGCGGCGGCCTGCCATCGACCGGCCCCCTAACGACGGAAAATCAAACCGAGCACGAAACCGACTCCGAGCGCGGTAAAGACCGCCTTGGTCGGGTTCTCGCGAACGTATTCCTTGCTGTCGTCCTGAAAACTGCGGACGCGATGGAGCGCATCATCCCATACCCCTTCCGCACGGCGCCGATATTCATCGGCCATTGCGCCTGCGGCCGAGCGGAGATCTTCCGCCGCTTTGCGGGCGTGCGTCACGCCACGCTCTGCTTTTTCTCCCGCCTGCGGCGGAACCGCAGGGTCTTGGTCCATTTGATTTTCGTCAGCCATAGATTTCTCCTTCTTCATCATTTGTTTAAACTTTCGGTGCCGATGCTTCGCTGACCGTGCTGATATCTTCAGCGCCGGCAGTTTTGAAAATGTGCTTCGCCCGATCAACGTCTTCGCTTTCATCCGTGTGCACGGCGATGAGGTAATTCCCCTTTTTCAACTTCTCCTCGTAGCGCTTTGCCTCGATCTCCGGAATGCCGA
>VBQB01000103.1 GCA_005887855.1 Verrucomicrobiota bacterium
CGTCGCGTGCTTTCTCGGGTGGTCGCTGGATGCGTTCGATTTTTTCCTGCTCACGTTTGTGATTGCGGCGATGGCGCACGATTTTGGCACGAGCATCGCCAAGCTCAGTTACGCGATCACACTTACGCTGGCGATGCGCCCGGTGGGCGCGTTCATCTTCGGGTTGCTGGGCGACCGGTTCGGGCGGCGCATTCCGCTCATGGTCGACATTATTTTTTATTCGGCCATGGAATTGCTCACAGCCTTTTCTCCGAATTACACCTGGCTGCTGATTTTTCGCGCGCTTTATGGGATCGGCATGGGCGGAGAGTGGGGGCTGGGCGCATCCCTGGCGATGGAAACTTTGCCGACTGCCGCGCGCGGCTTGTTCTCTGGAATTCTGCAACAGGGCTATGCGTTCGGTTACCTGCTGGCAGCGGTCGTTTACTGGGCGGTGTTTCCATTCTTCGGCTGGCGCGGTTTGTTCGTGGCAGGAGTGCTGCCGGCCTTTCTTGTTATTTTCATCCGCGCGCGCGTTCCGGAATCGCCAGCATGGTTGCGTCGGCGCACCGCGCCGACTGATTTTTGGAAGAACGTGCTGACCGTCGTGAGGCGGCACTGGGCTCTTTTTCTTTACGTGATCCTGTTGATGACGGCATTCAACGCCATGTCGCACGGGACGCAGGACATGTATCAAACCTTTCTCGGCGAACAACGGCACTACGGCGTGACGCAAAAGGCGGCGACCGGGATCATTTACGCCTTTGGCGCGATCTGCGGCGGAACGATTGTCGGTCATCTCTCGCAAAAATGGGGCCGGCGTCGCGCGATCATTTTTGCAGCGGTGTTCGGGATCCTTCTAATTCCCACCTGGGTTTTTTCGCCGAGTTTTTCCCTGCTGGTGATTGGCGGATTCGCCATGCAATTCATGGTGCAAGGCGCATGGGGAATCGTGCCAGTGCACTTAAATGAGCTTTCCCCGCAGGAGTTGCGCGGAACTTTCCCAGGGTTTGCCTACCAGCTCGGGAATTTACTCGCCGCGAATACGGCCGTGGTGGAGGCGCGGCTGGCCGACCATTTTCGCGACGCGAGCGGGCATCCGGATTACGCGAAGGCGCTCGCGCTTTTCGCGCTGGTCATTTTTGTGGCGCTGATCGTACTGGCCGCGATCGGGCCCGAGGAGCGCGGCAAAGAATTCTAATGATGGACCGCGGGTGGCGTTGGCTCCGATCCGGTGCTCGCCGGTTGCGGCTGCGCGGCGGCTACTTGGGGAGACGCGTGATACACACCGGGTCCATAGCGTTCTTCGACAATTGCTTCTGCGATTCTCTCCGACAGCAGTTCGCGATATTCGGCATCGCGCGCCTGGTTTCCCTCGGACCGATTGCTCAAGAATCCGCACTCCACCAGAACTGCCGGATAGTAGGCGAGGCGCAGGACGCGGAAATTCGCTGTGTGCACGCCCCGATTCACCGAGTGCGGGATCGTCATCAGCTTGGATTGGATCCGATTCGCCAGTTCAGATGAAGTGCCTGAGTGATAATAGGTCTCGAAGCCGTGAACACCGCGTCGGCGTGAATCGTTGAAATGAATACTGACGAAGATGGCATTTTTCTGCGAATTCTCGATGGCGACGCGTTGATCCAGAGGAATGAAAACATCCGAGGACCGCGTCATCACGGTTTCTAGTTCCGATTCGCGCAAATTACGCTCGAGACGTTGGGCAACGTCGAGAGCAACCATCTTCTCCGGCGGTCCGTAGCGGCGATACGCGCCATTATCTTTCCCGCCATGTCCCGCATCCACCACTACTGTCGTAAAAGTCTTGCTCGTGTTTTTCGTCGGCACTGTCGTGCAAGCAGCCAACGAAGCGACGAAAGCGATGGCAAGAGCGCGGTTGATCAGGCGCGGCATTCCGGTTAGATACCAAAAAGTGCTTCTTTAGCAAAAGTTTTCGGTCGGCAACTTCAGGCGTCGCGCTTTGATTTCATCCAGCAACAACTAATTTTCCGGCGATCACACACACAAAAAGCACTTGTTTTTTGCGCGGCTGCACTTAAAGGCGTTTACCACTTTTATGACGATCCGATTAGCGATTCTGCCTTTGCTCCTGGCATTGAATTTTTCAATGTGCAAGAGAAATCCAAGCCCTACCGCGAGCTCCGAGCCGGCGACTTCATCTCCGACACCGGCTGAGGCGACTGCTGGCGGCAGTCCGGGCCCGGGTGTTGCGGGGGCAGCGTCGGCGCCGAAAATTACCAAACCCGTTGTCGATCAAACGGCGCAGACACTCATCTTTTGTTATCATCGTTTGGTCGACAAGATTCGCTATCCAGGCACTGAGATCACACCGACCGCGTTTGAAGCGGAGATGAAACAACTTAAGGATGCCGGGATCACCGTAATCAGCCTGCAAGATTTGCTCGCCTGGAAGCGTGGCGAAAAAAATATACCGCCAAGATGCGCGGTCATCACTTTCGATGATGGTTGGAAATCTCAATATGAAGTCGCATGGCCAATGATGAAAAAATTTGGGTACCCCTTCACGATGTTCATTTACACCGAAGGCGTACGTGGAGGTAGCTTGGGCGGCGGGGAGGCGATCACGTGGGAACAACTCGCCGATATGCGTGACAACGGAGTTGATATCCAGGCGCACACCGCAACGCATCAAGACTTGCGCGAAGGGCATAACATCATGCTGGCTGCCCCCGGCGGGAAGAGGACGAGAACGAAATTGACGGGGCCCCAATACGAGCAATGGGTCCAGAACGAAGTGGTCGGCTGTAAACAGCTTCTCGAGCAGAGGCTTGGCATCAAAGTGAATTGTTTCGCCGTGCCCTTCGGCAGTTATAACGAGCACGTCAAAGAAATTGCACGAAATGCCGGATACGAAGCAATGTTTACCGTTTACGGTCAGCCCATCACCTTTACCTCCCCAACCGATTCACTGGGACGTTATGCGATTGAAGCGAACAAGCCCAAAGTGTTCGTTGACGCAGTCAAGATGATCGGCACATCTAGCGCTGGGGCGACTGCGGTCGCTGAAGTGGGCGCGACTAATCTCTCGACCCAACCAGCGGACGGCGAAACCGTGCGCACGGCGCTGCCCCTTATCAAAGCGAACCTCAGCGGAGTCGGCGCAATCGAACCCGGCAGCGTGCAAATGCGCGTGAGCGGACTCGGTGTTGTTCCGGTAAGTTACGATCCGAAAACCGGAACGGTCTCATATCAAGTAACGCAAAAACTGCGCGAAAACTCGTGCACGGTGATTGTGAGCGCGAAATCGGAAGGCAAAAAGGTCGAGGCGCACTGGACCTTCGGCATCGATGCGGCTGCCGCGGGTGCACCGGCGCCCGCGCCGGCAAAGCCCGCGCCGACGGCGAAGAAATAGTTGAGCGATGATGATCCGGGGAGCGCACGCGTCCCGCGTGCTGGTTTGGGCGTCTCGCGGAAACAATCTTTGTAGAAAAGTTCGCGATCGCGAGAATGCGATCGCCAACACGCCAGACGCGTGTGGTCTCCAAGCGAATTAACGTTATGTTTTCACAACTCGGCGATAAGCTGCAGGACATTTTCAAAGAGTTGCGCGGCCACGGCACGATCAGCAAATCGAACATCGACGCCGCGCTGCGCCAGGTTCGCCTCGCGTTCCTGGAGGCTGATGTCGATTTTCAAGTCGCCAAGAAATTCATCGCCCGTGTGAAGGAAAAGGCACTCGGGGAAGCAGTCCTTCGCAGCATCACACCAGGTCAGCAGATCGTCAAAATTTTTCATGCCGAGCTATCTGCGTTGCTCGGGGGCGACGCCGCGCCACTGAATCTCGAAAAACCTGGCCGCATTTTGATTGTAGGCCTCAACGGCTCCGGCAAGACGACTTCGTCCGCCAAGCTGGCGCGCCTCTTAAAAAAGCAAGGTCACGCGCCAGCTTTGATTGCGTGCGATTTGCAACGGCCGGCCGCAATTGAACAACTTGCTACGCTGGGGAAGCAAATTGACGTTCCGGTTTACACTCCCGATCCGAACGAGAAGAATGTCCAACGAGCAGCCGCGGCTGCACTGGAATGGCATGATCGCGACGGAGTTAACATAGACATTTTCGATACCGCGGGCCGGCAGGAAATCGATGAAGCGCTGATTCAGGAATTGAAAGCGCTCAAAGATTTTCTGCGACCGCAAGAAACTTTGCTCGTTGTCGATGCGGCAACCGGCCAGCAAGCGGTCAGCATCGCAACTCGTTTCAACGATGTTTTAGAAATCACCGGAATCATCTTAACCAAACTCGATGGCGACGCGCGCGGTGGCGCGGCCTTGTCGATGCGGGAGGTTACGCGGCGTCCAATCAAATTCGCCGGCACCGGCGAAAAGCTGGACCAATTCGAGCTGTTCGTTCCCGAGCGGCTGGCGGGCCGGATTCTCGGAATGGGCGACGTGATTGGTCTTGTCGAGAAAGCGGCTGAAGCGGTTGATGAAGAGGAAGCCGCGCGTCTGGAGCGGAAACTGCGAACGGCATCATTCGATTTCAACGATTTTCTGGCGCAATTTAAAATGATGCGGAAACTGGGTCCGCTCGAAAATATTCTTGGCATGTTGCCCGGCATGAGTAACATGCAGGGCCTTTCGGTTGACGAGAAGCAGCTCAAGCGCACGGAAGCCATTGTGCTTTCGATGACGAGCGAAGAGCGGACACGCCCTGACATCCTAAATGCGCGGCGTCGTCAGCGCATCGCGCGTGGCAGCGGCAGCACCGTGACTGAGGTAAACGATTTGCTGCGCCGCTTCGGTCAAATGCGCAAGATGATGAAAAGCGCGGGCAAAATGAAAAAAATGATGGCGCAGATGGCGCGAATGAAAACTTAACATGGCAGTTTCAATCAGATTACGCAGAGAAGGAGCAAAGAATCGCCCCTATTACAAAGTGGTGGTGGCCGACAGCCGCAGTCCACGCGAGGGCAGATTCATCGAGATCATCGGCACGTACGATCCCAAGAAACCAGGTCACAACAGTACGTTGAAAGTGGATCGCGTGGAATATTGGATGGCGCGCGGCGCTCAGCCATCGGACACGGTGCGGAGCTTGCTCAAAAAAAGTAAGAAACAAGACGAGCCTGCTCCGGCCGCGGCAACGCCAGCATCGGCCGAACCGAAGGCGACTCCGATTATTCCTACCGATACATCGCCAGCTACGCCTGAAGCGACGTGAAAGAATTTCTTGAGTTCGTCATTCGACAATTGGTCGAATATCCCGATGAGATGATGCTCTCGGAAATTCCCAGCGGAAAAACCACGATCTTCAAATTGCAACTTCGGCAAAGCGACGTCGGTCGGGTCATTGGCCGCAATGGCCAAACCATTCACGCGATCCGTGCCTTGCTCGCTAGTTCCGCCGCGCGGCATGGCCAACGGGCCACTCTCGAAATCGTGGAGTAACACAGGCGTCTTGCCTGTATCTGAAATCAGTTTGACGTTCACAGGCCGGAAGCCTGGGTTACGAATGAAGATCGATATCCTGACGTTATTCCCGGAAATCTGCCGGGCGCCGCTGAGCGAAAGCATCATGAAACGTGCGCAGGAAAATGGAACTATCGATCTTCACATCCATAACCTGCGCGACTGGACGAAGGATAAACATCACATTGTTGATGACGCGCCGTTTGGCGGCGGCCAGGGGATGATCATGAAGCCGGAACCGATTTTTGCGGCGGTTGAAGATCTTCGAAATCGAACGCCGAACACCGAACACCAGACATCGAAGGTCGTGCTCATGTCGCCGGCTGGGCGCCGTTTCGATCAATCGATGGCGCAACGGTTTTCGTGTGAATCGCACCTCATCGTTATCTGCGGTCATTACGAGGGGGTCGATCACCGCGTTATCGAACACCTTGTCGATCTTGAGATTTCGATCGGCGATTACGTACTGACGAATGGCGCGATTGCTGCAGTCGTGCTCGTCGATGCAATCGCGCGGCTTGTTCCTGGGGTGCTCGGTCACGAACATTCCGCCGCGGATGATAGTTTTAGCGTGGGCTTGCTTGAAGCGCCGCAATACACGAGGCCGGCAGAATTTCGCGGATGGAAAGTTCCGGACGTCTTGCTTTCGGGAAATCACGCGAGGATTGTGGCCTGGCGAAAAGAACAAGGACTCAAAAGAACGAAGCAAAACAGGCCGGATTTGCTTCAATAAATTTGGTAGAGATTGTTTTGGCGCGTGGCGCCGAAACCAGCACGCGAGAGACGTGCGCTACCTTACCTTTCCCAACACCACGCACGCGTTAATTCCGCCAAATCCAAACGAGTTGCTCATGACGTGAGTCAATTTCGCTTCGCGTCCGTTATTTGGAACAATATCGAGATCGCAAGCCGGATCGGCATGTTGGTAGTTAATTGTTGGGGGAATCCACTGTCGATCCAACGCAAGGGCGCAAAGCGCCGCTTCGATCGCACCGGTCGCGCCGAGCGGGTGCGCGTAATAACCTTTTGTGCCGCTGACTGGAATTCGCTGGGCGTGTTCGCCGAACACTTGTTTGATCGACATCGTTTCGGCCCTGTCATTTAGCTGCGTCGAGCTTGCATGCGCATTGATATAATCGATTTGCTCGGGCGCGACCCGTGCGTCAGCAAGCGCATCGCGCATCGCGCGAACGCATGAATCACCGCTCGGAAGGGGCGCGGTCATATGAAAAGCATCGTTGTTTAAACTGTAGCCGAGCACCTCGGCGTAAATCCGCGCCCCGCGGGCTCGCGCATGCTCGAGCTCCTCGATGATTAGCGAGGCCGCGCCTTCGCCCATCACGAATCCGTCGCGCACCAAGTCGAACGGCCGACAAGCCAGAGCGGGATCGCCCGACCAGCGGCTCATCGTTTTAATGATGTCGAATGCCCCGACCGTGATCGTCGTGAGAGGCGCCTCCGCTCCTCCGGCGACGATCACATCGGCGAAATCATCCCGAATATAACGAAGCGCTTCGCCCACTGACACTGTGCCACTCGCACAACTGTTCGAATTCGTTGTGCCCACGCCGCGAAAACCGAAGTCAATCGCGATGTTCGAATGGGCTGACCCACCAAAAACCTGGACAGCGAGCGTAGGTTGAACTCCGCGGGCGCCTTTTTTCAGATATCGGATGTATTGATCTTCGGCCTTGCAGACACCGCCAAGTGCGGTGCCAAAACTGACCCCGACGCGATGCTGCGGTTTTTCGCGGGAATATTCGAGCTGCGCGTCATCGAGTGCGAGCTTCGCAGATGCGACGGCGAACTGTGCATAGCGGTCGAGCCGTTTCAAGCGATGCGGCTCAAAGAATTCCTCCGGATCCCAATCGCGAATCTCGCCCGCGCAACGCACGCGAAAAGCGCTGGGGTCGAAACTAGCAATGCTGTTGATGCCACTCGTCTCCGCCAGAATCCCGTTCCAAAAATTCTCGCGCCCATGTCCGACGCAAGTGATTGGACCAATCCCCGTGATGACAACACGTCTTCGGCTCATGCGGTAACCTTGTTTGCCCT
Organism: Verrucomicrobiota bacterium; assembly: GCA_005887855.1. Next base: position 7,486 of record VBQB01000103.1, read on the forward strand.
TGCCTCGACGTATGACTTCATGCAGCGCAATGTTTTACTAGCGATGTTATGAATGAAAAAATCGCCGATAATTTTGTCGGCAATCGGGGCCAGTAGGTTCACCCGAAAAGCCAAATCGTGTTTAATCTCGACCAGCACTCCGGCCGGCGCATCCTGAAATGTCCAAACTACGCACATTCCTTTTGTGAACGCTTTCAAATGATGAAAGCGGATTTCAAGACGCTCGCGATCGATGATTTGCTCGGAAGTCCAGGAAATCGGAATGCCGGAACGTATCGCCGCCATCACGACGACATTTCTAATCGGGCCATGTTCGAGATAACGGATGTAGCGGTAGTGCGGTAGAATCCGCGGCCACAACTCCAAGTTCGCCGCCGTCTCGAAAATCGTCATTCTCGGTGCGCACATGATGATGGAGTTGGTCTTGTGCATTGGAAGTGATCGCCACCGCAAAATAAAAACCCACTTAGCTATCGATGTTGCGCAGCTTCTGTTGAACATCACACCCTTCGTCGAAAATCAATTTGATAAAAGAGAAAAATCGTCCGCCAAGCATCCGAGAACAAGCTGTCGCTGGCGGAAATGAATCTGCCTATTCGGAGTCCGAAGGCAGGGGTTCGAACCCTTACCTTCGATTCGGACGTGTTGAGTCGGCAGGTATCTCTCAAACACCGCGTCTGGCAGCGTCGGCTTCTCGTGCCAGTTGGGCCATATACGCGAAAAACGCTTGCGATTGGCCACGGAAAAGCCCCATGCGCGTTAGGAACCTGAGAGCACCCATGGCGGCGCCCTGCGTGTTCGTTGGCCGAATGATCGAAACAATGGGGAGGCTTCGACTTAGGAACGGACATGGTTCGGGCATGATCAGGGCCTTGTCGAAGAGCTCGTTCTCCACCTCCAAATCCCGAAACGTCACTCTAACGCCTGTTACCGGATCGACAGCAGTCAGAGGAGGCGCATTACCCGCCACATCCGACCAGGTTTGAAAGTGCATGGTCTCGGTCGGGCCAATGCTCATGAGGATGCGCAGCACTTCCACATTAGTAGCCCTTTGAGCCAGTGATGGGTAAAGGCTGTTGCCACCCTGTTCAATGGTCGGGAAGTGGAAAGCCGCAGTATTCGCGATCGCCTGTAGGAAATTAGGATCGGTTGTATCAGCATCGGTCCTGGGAATTGCCGTATGCTGGTTTACACCTAAAGTCGGGACGGCCTGCGGGAAGACAAAGTTTGGATCAAGATCCGGGTTATGGCTGTCGTCGCGGTAACGCGTCCACCAGCTGGTATCAATCGTGAGTTGGGTCAGGTTAGTGAGCCGGTGCCCGATCCGATTGGTATTAACTCCCGTCGCAGTGCTGCCCATTAGAGTGCGAAACGCATTGAGATTTGCCGGAGCCGCTCCCTTGGAGACCAGGTAGGCGTTGAGGAACCGGTGATGAGTAATCTCATCATCGGTGTTGTCATGGATGTAGTCTTGCATTTCATCCTCAATAACCTCCAAGGCGTCCGTATAGGCTTCATTGCCACTACCGCCTGGAACTTCGTCGTCCTGGATGCCGCCGAGTTCGTTGTATTGGATCCAAAAGTCGGCCTCGAGTAGCTCCAGCGCCGCTGGGAAGCGAAGTAGTGCCGCGTCTCCCGGTGAAAGACTGCCACTTGCCTCTGCGGCTCGGATGCTGCCCAACAGTCCTGCGCCGACGGTTCCTGCTCCGAGGGCGATCGTTTTACCCAGGAAAGAACGACGGCTGATGGCTCGTTTCCGGGGTTTTCTCTTCTCCAAGTTATCCTCTAGAGGGCGATTCTCGCCCCTACTAGAGCCATTTGCTGTAGGATCGTTCGGTTTCATACCTGTAGAATCGCAGCGATTCACACTGCACGCCGCATTTGGAAAGTAACGCCATTGTTACCTTGCGGATCGCCTAGCCGGTCCTCGGTGAAGCTGAGCAAGATCTGCTTTGGCTAACAGGCCCTCGTTGCTTCATGAATCGTGTAGCCGACGTAACGCACCGTCCGAATCAGCGGAGGCTCACCGATTTTTTTTCGCAATCTTCCGATGAAAACCTCCACCAGCTTCGTGTCATATTCGTGCTCGTGTTCCCAGACGCGTTCACACAATTCAGTGCGGGTAAAGACACGGCCAGGCTCACGCATTAGCACTTTCAGCAACATCAGCTCGCGCGTGGACAGCTCGATTAGTCGCGTGCCGCGATAGACGTCGTGACTGGCCAGATGAAGCGTGAGATCGCCGACGCGCAGGCTGAGCGCCGGTTCTTCCGCATAACGGCGCCCCAGTGCGCGCACGCGGGCGACCAATTCCTGCATCGCAAATGGCTTCGCCAAATAATCATCTGCGCCGAGTTGCAGTCCGGCCACGCGGTCGTTAACTCCGCCGCGGGCGGTAAGGATTAGAACACGACTGGTAACGTGTCGCGAGCGCATGCGGCGCAACACTTCGAAACCATCGAGATGGGGTAGCCTCACATCCAGTACGATCAAATCGAAAGAGTTGCCCGCAACTTCGTTTAAAGCCGCTTCGCCATTATGAACCATCACCGGGTCATGCCCGGCCTCGATCAGTGCCGAAGCGATGTGTCGCGCCAATTCGACTTCATCTTCGACAATAAGGATGCGCATGAATTTTAAAAACGGCCAGATGCTTAGAAGCGCACTGTGAATTGTGCGGCTAACAGATGATTGTCATCGCCGGGGCCGGTGGTTTCATGCTGAAAACCATACTGTAATTTTAGCTGCGCGTGTGGTGTGAAACGATAGGTTGCAGCGATGTCGATCCTGCCGAGGTCTTGACTCCAGCGAACGCTTCCGCCGTAGGGATTACTGATGTTGTCGAACAGTTGTTGGTTCCAGCGAATCGCGCCGAATAGTTGCGGCGTAAATTTGTATTTCGCTTCGACATAGTAGGCGAATGTATCTGCGTCTCCCACGCGCGGAACCTCGAAGCGCGCTTCATAAAACTCCGCCCACACTTGCAGATGATGCCAGGCGAAGCTGGCATCCTGCCCGAGAACAAATTCCCGATAATCGCCAATGTCGCGACCGGGCGGCAGCGTCGGTTCGGCCTCACGCCGAAAATATGGCCCTTCGCTCGCTGACAAACCAAAATTCAGCGCCTCGTTTGGCCGGAAGCCGACGCGCGCAGTGAAAGTCGGATGGTCGAAACCATTCTCCGTGACGTTCCACGACTGCGGACGCATAACTGGGTCCCCAGATTACTGGATTGAACGCGTACTTTTCGTAGTAGTAGGGTCCGTAGATGAAATAGAGTGGTGAAACCGGGGCGGCTTTGTCCTGGATTGCGGTCACGTTTTCATAAACTAACGGCGCATTGATGAACGGATTTTCCCATGACAAGTGCCGTGGGACCCAATTGCCGACGACCGTGGCGAACTTGCCGATCTGCACCGTCAAGCGACCATCGTCCCACGGTGTGATGCGCAACGCATATTCGTCGAGCCGGACCTGAGCGCCGTGATTGCTCGGATCAAAACCGCGATCGAGCCGTGATTGCGCAAAGAAATAAATCTGCGATCCGATTTGCGCATCAAGAAAGAGCGTCAACCGCGGGTTGAAAAGAGTGTCGATAGTGCTGTCGATGAGACCGGGCGCGGGTTGCTCGAAGTGATAGATTTCCAAATCGAGCGTGCCACTCAATCGAGCGCGCACATTGTTTTGAAATGCGGAGATGGTGAGCGTGTTATCGAGCCGGTCGAGAAAATCATCGATCTCAAACGCGCGTGCCGTGCAGGCAAGAAGGAAGAAGCTAAGCGCTCGAAGCGGTTTCATGCGACTTCTGCACCGCCACGCGGCGCCGGCTCAGCGATGCGAAGGCGCAGCTCGAACTCCGTCCAATCGTCATCGGAACGCACGAGTCTTAAATCGCCGCCGTGCAGGAGCGCGAGTTCGCGTGCCAAATTCAAACCAAGCCCATGACCGGAAACGGCTGTGCCATTCAAATCCCGCTGGAAGCGCTCGAAAATGTGTTCCTGCGCGGGGCGCGCGATCGGGCGACCACTATTGCCAATTGTTAGCACAACCTCAGCAGCTTCTTTATGTGCGACAACTCGAAGGCGGCCTCCCGATCGATTGTACTTTCGGGCGTTCTCCAAGAGATTTTGCACAATGAGCGAGGTGTACCGTTTTTCGCCGGCGACATACACTTCGACTGGGAATTCCTTCTCGATTTTCACATCAAGGGAATCGGGAAGCGCGCCAAGGTCATCGAGCCATTCCTCAATGAGCTGACTCAGATTCACGGGTTCTGCCTCGATCTTGAGGTGACCGGCATCCAAGCGCGACAGGAGAAGCAAATCGTCAATCACGCCAGTCAACCGGTGGGTTTGGTGAAGAAGCGCTGAAAGTTCTTCATATATATGTGGTTTGAAACCTTCGCGCGTGAGCAAGCTTTCGAGACCTGCACGAAGAACGGAGACCGGATTCTTCAACTGATGCGAAGCGTCGGCGGAGTAACGGGCTGTGCGTTTCAATTCTTCACTCGTCGAGATGAGTGCGGCTTCTGCGCGTTGTCGTTCTGCGCGATTTTCTTCAGAATCCAAGGCTAACTTCTCAACCGGCACCGCCAGCCGGGCTGCGAGGAAGCGGCTGGTGACGAAACCGCCGAGCAAGAGTAACATGCCGGCGCCGCCAATTCGCCATCGCAGCCGACGCAGTTGCGCCATCGAATCGGCAAGTGGATAAACGCAAATTTCGTAAGCCGGTGGGAAAAGCGAATCCGGGTTGAGCCGCTTATAAAACAGAAGCTGGGGCGCATTATTCACCGTGACGGTAAAGTTGTTTTGCGTGCGATTGGAATTCGCCACCGAGCTTGTTATTTCACTTTCCAAAGCAGCTCGCGCGGACTTTGAAAGCGATGGCAAGTGCAGTCGGCCGTTTACCCAAATGCCGCTTTTCATCCCAGTACCAGTGCCTTTTCCGGTTAGCTCGAAGGGTTTGAACCCAACAACCAGCGCGGAAATGACATCGCCAGTCTCGGTGGAAAAGATTGGTACGGTCATTACCTCGTGAACAGTCTCACCCGCCACATCTGAACTTTCCGAGAGGTAACCAATTTGCTGCGTCTCGGGTAATTTCTTTAGCGCCAGTTGCGCTTCCGCGTTTGCGCTTAGCTCTCCGACATCTTTTGGATTTGCCGGCGGCAGAACGGCACCAGTGTAATCCAGAAAGCGATAGAATCTTGCGTGAAGCGAGTTCGCTGATTGTTCCGAGAACGGCTCCTCGCCTTCCATCAAGTCGCGCAATTCGTCCTTCGCGGTCGGATAGAGCAAGTCGAGGGCGTTGTCTTCCAGCGCTGCATGAATTCGCGGTTTCGACACAAGCTCGCCGCAACGCTCCGCGAGCGCCACGTGACGCAATTCCTGGAGCCTGTGCAGAGAGGAAAGTTCGGCTTGGAAATTCTGCTGCAAATCGCGTTCTGCAGTCGCAGCGACGTTGCGCTGCGCAAGATAAAGCCCGAGAACCGTCAACGCCGAAACCACGAGCATCATCGCGGTCAATAATTTCGTCCGAAAACTAATCGCGTTACGTTTGTGCGCTTTGGCCGCTAAGTTCATGGAAAATCAACATGTATCGTTTCGCCGCGCTTCAGTTCCACGACGCGTTCGCGCGTGGTCTTGCTGTCGATCCACGCTTTGAGCGTGTAGTGACCCGAAGGAAGTCCGCTTAATCGAAATCGCCCCGCAGCGTCCGTTGTGACAAAATACGGCGTATTGAGAACAAGAATAAGTCCACGCATGTGTTCATGAATATCACAGCGAAGTGTCACGAGCCCCGGCGTATCAAAAACCTCCGACGGGATTGGTCTCTCATCTGGACGGTAGCGGCCGACATCGAACCGTTTCGCGGGTGAGTACGAAAAAATGCTGTGATAAGTATCGTCAAAGTTCGGGAATTCTATCCTTGTGCCGACCTGTACTGGCAGGAGTGACGGAAGAAATGCCAAATCTTTTTGCGCGATCTGTTTCGTCAGATTCGAACTGGGCTTTGGGAAAGAGCCATCGAGATAAACCACCGCCAGCGGCGGCTGCGTCGAGAGAACGTTGCCGCGCGTAACGATCTCGTATCGCTTAGCCATGACCGGAGCCGAATGCGATTTTGGCAGTTCCACTCGACCTTCGACCGCAGTTTGTCCGAATGCCGAAACGTAAACGAAGAGAATGATGGCGATTAGCGACAGCCCGGGGCAGCAGCGCGTTGTATCAAACCAGCAATGGTTGCACGTGACCGAAAGGCCGCCGACAGCCTGATGGGAACATTGCAGCGAGCATTGCCGCGCTGTAATTTTGGCCTTCGTTTGATTCGATAAGTCAGAAACATTCATCGCTAACCACGCGTATGTGGATGAGCGAGCAATGCACACTCGCTGGTAAAAAACCTTGGCTTAAACCGGCGAGCATCGGGGCGTTTGCGCCGTCGAAGAGATAAGGGGCGATCATGAGGTTCAATTGATCAACCAGGCGCTGTTTGAGAAGCGCGCGGAAAAGTGTCGGACCCCTCTTCGCACGCGAGCGCTCGCACTTTATATTCAACACATAACTTGTACAGCAGTTCCGCAAGATCTTCACGACGCGACTTGCTTAAATGCACCGTCGCTTTCTTGAGCAGAGCCTGTCAAAATTCTCGCGGCATTCGCTTGTGGTAGGATACTTCGTCGAAAATCGTTTAAGTAAAAGAAGAAACTCGGGCGGGCGAGCCCATTCCGACGCCCTCGCAACATAAGCCGCTCGTGCGCTGCGTGCACTCGCCGCTACGCTAAGCGACCCGAATCCCGACAGCGCCGAGGCCCATAATAACTTGGAGCTGGCCTTGCTCGCATCCGGCAAAGCTCGGGAGAGCATTCCCGAATTCGAGGCGGCGCTGCCTCAAACCGGCGCTACAAGTTGCCACTGAAAACCTGCGCCGCACCCAGGCACAGTTACGTTCGGATAAATAGCAGCAAAGTCAGCGAGTTATCCATTCGCCGCGAATACCGCAGGCTCGACAGAACTATGGCGGCGCTTGTGCTTGATCCGGTAGGTCAGGAAACATTCGTCGTCGATCACACGCATATCGATTAATGAACAATGCACACTGGCGGGCAAAAATTCTTTACTCAGGCCGGTCAAAGTTGGCGCATTAGCTCCTCCGAACATAAAAGGAACAATGGTAAGATTGAGTTGATCGATCAGGTCGCGTTCCAACAGAGCGCGAAAGAGCGTTGGCCCACCTTCGCATGCGACCGTGCGAACTTTGTATCTGTCGCGCAATGTTCGCAGCATGGCGGCGAGATTGACATGTTGCGCATTGCTAAGATGAAGCGTCGCTTTCTGCCGCAAGGCCTGTTGATGTCTCCGCGGCATTCGTTTGGTCGAAAAAATAATAATGGGAGAAATGTCCGACTGAAAAATCTTCAACCGACTGTCGATCTTTCCTTCGCTGGAAACGATTACGCGAATCGGGTAGGGCGGTTGCCCACGTTTACGTCTAGTCTCTCGCAAGTCTGCTTGCGGCAAGCCGAGCCGGACGTTGTCGCGCTTGAGCGTGCTATGGCCGATCAGGACGGCGTCGGCCAGCGCGCGTTGACGAAACAAATGCTGCTTGTCTTCCCGTGATGTAAAGTCGATCGGCGAAAAATTCCTGGTCGTGATTTTTCCATCGGCCGTCATCGCGAAAGTAGCGATGACAAATGGACGCCGCAAAGCGCGGGTGCGATTCGGTCGCCCCTGGACGCCGCGACTTAACTTTGAGCGGGAAACTGAGGCCCCGCCCACTTTATTCCGTTTCGCTGATCTCATGCTCCAGCGTCGCAACTTCTTTTTGCATTTCGCGTAATCTCACGTGCGTGACTACGCCGCTCGGTCTGTAAAAGAAATAAACGATAGCGCCCGGAATGCAGCAGATGAGGATAATGAGGAAACTAAGCGAGCCGATGAGAATGGCTTGTGCTTCCGGTACTCCGCAAAGGCCGTTCAGCATGATCTGCAAGACCTTTTCCCGAAGCCCAATTCCTGCAAAACTGATTGGCAACGCCGAAATCGTGCGTTCGACCGGCATCACAGCGAAAAAATTGACCAGCGGCACGACAGCTCCGAGGGAGTAAGCGGCGCACAGAAATGTGGTGAAGGTGGCAAGATGCGCGACGATCGACGATCCAAACGCGACCAGTGTCGCCCGCCAATGCCGCGCGTAGAGATGATATGCAGCAGAGATTTCGATCAGCTTTTCACGACCGGGAAATTTTTCCGGCAGCAAATGAAAGAGGTTAAATCCGGTGATAACAAACGTAGTGAGCAATCCGGCGATTGAAGCGCTGAGGACCAGGAGCAATATCCAAAGCAACTGGCGTGTTTCGGTCGTTTGCGAAAGGAAATCATAACGCAAACCGATGAGCGTGCCGGTGATAGCGACCAACGCGACCAGACCGATAAGGCGGTCGAAGACCACCGCCAGCAATGCGCCCGCCTTCTTATCGGGCGTTTCTTTGAGCAGGTAATAGCTCTTAATAATATCGCCACCGGTTCCACCCGGTAGAAACTGGTTGTAAAACATACCGATCAAGAACAAGCCCGACAGACGCCAAAAACTCAGATGAATGCCTTGGACCTTCAGCAGAACGTGCCAGCGAAACGCAGCGGCTATTTCTACGACTACGTATGCGAGGATACCGATTACAACCCAAGAATAATGCGCGTGCCGTAGGGCCTCAGCCATCTGTGCGCGTCTGTTGGGATCGTGATAAACCCAGTAGAGCAGCGCGATTGTGACGGCGAGCTGAAAAAGCGTGACTAGGATTTTCTTCATCCCTCGAAATGTTCTTTCCAGATTTGCACCGACCGGCGAATGTCATCGGCTGTTTTATTTGGGCTCATCTCCCAGACAAATACGCAGTTTGAGGGAAGGAGCGGAACAAGTTTCTCGAAATCGATATTTCCAGCAAAAGGCGGCTGATGATCTTGCGCCGGCCAGATACAATCCTGCACGTGGCAGCCAAGCGTGCGGTGGCCAATGGCGCGCAACCACTCGGCATGATTGAGAAACGCCAGGTTCTCTTTGATTTGAGCGTGACCGAAGTCATGCCAGTAGCCGAGCTGTGGTGAATTCATCTCATCAAGTAACGCAGGTAGTTCGCGCTCCGTTGGGATTCCTTCATAGCCGCGTCGGTTTTCAACGGCCAGCTTGATATTTTTCGCCGCGGCATAATCGATGATGCGGCGCAGGCAATCTTTTACCCGCTCAAGATAGGGAGCAGCAACCGCTTCCCGTTTTTGGACGGCGCGAATTTTTCGTTGCACATATTCGCGGGAAAGCAGTTTTCCCTTTTTCGCGAGAGCGATCAACGGATCAGTAACGGGCTGCATCGGTACTTCGCCAAGATGCATAACGACAAATGGCGCGCCAATTCGATCTGCGAAATCAATGGTTTGACACGTTTGCTTGATCGCACGCTCGCGCTCCTCGGGATGCGCAACCGAAAATTTATAGCAGTCTGGCGAAGCGCTCATGACTTCTACGGGTAGCGGACAAAAATTATGGAGACTACTAAAGCGGACTTTGCCGGCATCGAACATTTTTTGAATCCCCGGCATGAGCGAAATGCGGATGCCGTGGCCCAGCTCAATCAGGGCAAAGCCAAGTTTGCCTGTAATTTCGCGCAGCATGACGTCTCCGGCTGTGTGGCGTTCGGAGTTCCAACAGGTGGAAAACGAAATCATTTGCCTAACGAGCGCTCACGCTACCGGCGTGAGTTCCGGCTCAGGCGTCGGTGAAATCGGGCGGTCGCAAACGTGGCGACCTGCGAGACTCAAAACAGCGAACGCGGCAATTCCATAGATCACCGAGGCAACTGCGAGCGCAGTGCGCATCCCAACCAAATCGGAAAATCCCGTGACAACGAGGCCGGCGATCGGCATTAAGCCAAAGAAACTCAGTCCGAAAACGGCGGAGACCCGGCCCCGCAATTCAGGAGGCGCGTGCTCCTGCACGATCGTGTTGGCCAGACCGAAGTTCATGGAGAGCGCAATCGCCAATATTCCCATGGAGCAAGCGGTGAGAAGAAAACTGTGCGAACGCGACATAAAAAACATTCCGAGCGCGATGGCCAGTACATTGCCGCTCATGAACCTTAGTCGCTTGTCTCGCGCGATCGTGAGCAGGCCGAGTGAACCTGAAAACGCACCGGTGCCCGAAACCGCCATTAACCAGCCCAGCTCCCGTGGACCGAGCTGTAAAATATTGCGTACATAAAGCGGCAGCATTACTGAAATCGTTGGGAAAACGAAAATCGTTGTGCACGCGATGAGGGCGATCATCGACAAAATGGTCCGATCCGATCGGACGTAGCGAAAACCGTCCATGATGCCGCTGCGCCGTTGCTTCTCCTCTTCTGCAGTTCCCTTTATTCGCGGTGGCAACGAAATCAGCGCGATGATCAGCGCCAGAAAGGAAAACGCATTCGCGAAGAAAGCCGAAGCCGCGCCCCACCAGCCGACGAACAAACCAGCGAGCGACGGTCCGACCAAGCGCGAGCCGTGAAAAACCGAGCGATCCATCGCGACCGCCGCCGCAATTTCCTCCCGACGGACAAGTTCAGGCACGAGCGCGGAAATTGCCGGCATCTCAAACGCAATCGAAATCCCAAGCAGCGTGGCAAAACAAAGGATATGCCAGATCTGAATTCCGCCGGCGAGAACAAGCCAGCCTAGTCCGACGGCAAGCAAAATCTGCACAATTTGGGTTGCGATCAGAATTTTTCGCTTATCAAATCGATCGGCCACAGAACCCCCGTACATGGTGAGGGCGAGAGTAGGAATCCCGGCCGCGAAATTGGCCATGCCCAGAAGAATCGCCTTGTCCGTGAGCGTGCTCATGACCCATCCTTGCGCCATGACCTGCATCCAAGTCCCCGTGTCAGAAATGGCCGAACCAATGATGTAACGCCGGAAAGCGCCCGGCCGCAAAAGCGCCAGCGCTCTATATCCAATCCATTTGTCTTCCGCGCTCATGGCCAAGACTGATACGCGGGGAGCGCTGAAGCTGCAATGAGGTGGTGCAAATTTGCTCGCGCGGGGCGCAGGCCAAAAGTGCGTTTGATGCACGCGGAGCGATAGCTGATGGTGATTTATGCGCATCGATAAGTTCACGCAAAAGATGCAAGAGGCGCTGCAAGCGGCGCAGGATCTCGCTTCTCAATCCAATCACCAGGAAATTGCCAACGAGCATTTTCTTTCCGCTCTTTTCGATCAAACGGATGGAATAACGCGGCCGCTCCTCGAGAAGGTTGGAGTCAATGCGAACCAGTTGCGCGACGCTTTGCGTTCGGAGTTGGGGCGCCGCCCGAAAGTCCACGGTGCCGCTGTCGATCTGCGACTCGCAAATGAACTCCGGAGTGTGCTGGATGGCGCGGAGAAGGAGATGTCGAAATTGAAGGATGAGTTCACGAGTGCGGAGCATTATCTCCTCGCGTTGACCGGCGCCAATGTGCCTGCGGCCAAACTGCTCAAAGACCTCGGCGTCACGCGCGACATGCTGATGCAAGCGCTCCAGCAGGTGCGCGGTTCGCAACGGGTGACCGATCAAAATCCCGAAGGCAAATATCAAACGCTGGAAAAATACGGGCGCGATCTGACCGAGCTTGCCCGGCGTGGCAAGATTGATCCGGTCATTGGACGCGACAACGAAATCCGGCGCATCATGCAGGTGCTGTCGCGCCGCACGAAAAATAATCCGGTGCTCATTGGGGATCCGGGCGTCGGTAAAACCGCAATCGTGCAAGGGCTCGCGCGGCGAATCATCAGCGGCGACGTGCCTGATTCGTTAAAACGAAAACGGATTATTGCGATGGACATCGGCGCGATGGTGGCCGGCGCAAAATTCCGCGGCGAATTTGAAGATCGGTTGAAAGCGTTTTTGAAAGAAGTGACCGATTCGCAGGGCCAGGTCATTTTGTTCATCGACGAGCTGCACACGATTGTTGGCGCGGGTGCGGCGGAAGGCTCGGTTGATGCATCGAACATGCTCAAGCCGATGCTGGCACGCGGCGAGTTGCGCACGATCGGCGCGACCACGATCGACGAGTATCGGAAATACATCGAGAAAGATGCCGCGCTCGAACGGCGGTTCCAACCGGTCATGGTGGATGAGCCAAGTGTGGAAGACACGATTGCGATTCTGCGTGGATTAAAAGAACGCTATGAGGTGCACCACGGCGTGCGAATCACGGATGCGGCACTGGTCGCGGCGGCGGTGCTGTCACATCGCTACATCAGTGATCGATTTTTGCCGGACAAAGCGATCGACCTTGTCGATGAAGCGGCTTCACGTTTGAAGATAGAGCTCGATTCCATGCCCACGGAGATCGACGTGATCGAGCGCGAGATCATGCAGCACGAAATGGAGCGGCAGGCACTCAAGAAAGAAAAAGATCCGGCCAGCAAAGAGCGCTTGAAGAAATTGGAAAAGGAATTGGCCGAACTGAAAGAGAAATCTTCCGCGTTGAAAGCCGAATGGCAGAAGGAAAAGGCCGTTATCCAGGAACAGCGGAAATGGAAGGAAGAATTGGATCAACTCCGTACTGAGTTGGAGCGTGCACAGCGTCGCGGCGAGCTTGCAAAAGCGAGTGAAATTCAATACGGACGCATTCCGCAGTTGGAAAAGAAACTCGCCGATGCAACAGCCAAGACGGCGAACGACCGACAATCAACCTTACTGCGCGAGGAGGTCACGGAAGAGGACATCGCCGAAGTTGTTTCGAGCTGGACGCACATTCCGGTTTCGCGCTTGCAGGAAGGCGAGCGAGAGAAGCTGGTCAAGCTCGAAGAACATCTGCACCAGCGTGTCGTGGGTCAGGACGAAGCTATCAAGGCTGTTTCAAACGCGGTGCGCCGTGCGCGTGCTGGTTTGCAGGACCCGAACCGGCCGATCGGTTCGTTCATTTTTCTCGGCCCGACCGGTGTTGGAAAAACGGAGTTGAGCCGTGCACTCGCGGAATTTTTGTTCGACGACGAAAACGCCATGATCAGGATCGACATGAGCGAATACATGGAGAAGCACACCGTCGCTCGTTTGATCGGGGCGCCGCCGGGATATGTCGGATACGAAGAAGGCGGCCAACTTTCGGAAGCCGTCCGGCGCAAGCCGTACTCGGTCGTCCTCTTTGACGAAATTGAAAAAGCGCATCCAGATGTGTTCAACGTGCTGCTGCAAGTGCTGGACGACGGTCGCATCACAGACGGGCAGGGGAGGACGGTCGATTTCAAGAACACGGTCATCATCATGACCTCGAACGTCGGTTCGCAATACATCACTGAGGAAGAGTCAAAACAAGCGCGTTCGCGTTTGGTGATGGACGCATTGCGTGCGCATTTTCGTCCTGAATTTCTCAATCGCGTGGATGAGATCATCATCTTCGATCGCCTTACTGAAGACGACCTCAAAAAGATTGTCGAAATCCAGCTTCGCCGCCTGACGAAACGGCTCGAGCAACAGAAGATCACGCTCGAGCTTTCCGATTCCGCCAAAGAACTGATTGCGCGCGAAGGTTACGATCCCGTTTACGGTGCACGCCCGCTCAGACGCACAATTCAGAAAGAAATTCTCAACCCACTCAGCATCGACATCCTCGAAGGCAAAGTCCGCGAAGGCCAGTCCGTCCATGTCAATGCAAAAGACGGAGCGCTCGAGTTTCGCGCGAAGTAAAAATGGCGACGATTGAGGCACACTTCGTCGGTGGATCGGCCGCTTCGTCGGGCGAGGCTACGTAGAGTGCGGCTTCGCCGCCAATTTTAGCATCGAGCAAGGGACTGCTCGATTCACCACTGATGTTGATCAGGCTGTTACTTGGCGGAACGCTGACACAAAAGTCTCCATCTCGGATTTCTTGCCAATGGTGACACGCATGTAGTTGGGTAGTGCCGGGAATAAGCGGCCGACCTGCACGTTGTGCTGTTTCAACGCCTGGATGAGTGGCACAACTGGGCGTTTCACATCGATCATGATAAAGTTGGCCTGCGACGGAATCTGGTGGTATCCCATGGCGTCGAGCTCGCCGGTGACGAACGCTTTCGCTTCGCTGTTTAGACGTCGGCCATTTGTGACTTGATCCGAATCATCCACGCTCGCAATCGCTGCGGCCAGCGCCATGATATTGACGCTGTCCCACATTTGATGCGTCCGCATCCGCTTAATCATTTCACGTTGGGCCACGCAGTATCCACAGCGCAGCCCTGCCATCCCGTAAATCTTTGAGAACGTGCGTGCCACGATCAGATTCGGATGATCCTTGATCAATGGGATCACACTCTCGTAGTCAGGACTGTCGGCGTAGTGGTAGTAAGCTTCGTCCACAAGAATCGTCGTCTCGCGCGGAGTTTTTGTGATGAACTCGCGCAGTTCGTTCTTTGGCGTAATGCTGGCTGTCGGATTGTTTGGGTTGCAGATGTAAATCAGGCCTTCATTCGCAGCCGCCAACATTTTTGGAAGATCGTGACTAAAGCTGGGGCTGAGTGGAACTTTCACGACTTCAGCCCCACCGGCACTCGCTTGATTGAGAATCGCCTCGAAAGTCGGATCGGCAACCACGAGCGTGCCACGGCCCGAATTCTTGCCGGTCATCATCGGCCCGGTAAATGTCTCTGCGCAAAGTTTAAGAACCTCGGCGGAACCGTCACCGAGCAAGATTTGATCGCGATTAACGCCGTTCATCTTCCCCAGTTTTTCAATCAGCAAATTGTTGTGTTCATCGGGATAGCGACACGCGAGGTCGAAAGCCTCGCTCATGGCTTTGAGCCCTTTTGGCGATGGCCCATAAGGGTTCTCATTAGCGCTCAAACGCACAACGGCCGTAGTTGTCGATTGTGGGACTGGCTCAGCAATGAGGGAACACGCGGGCCTGAGAACTGCGGCAGTCGCCCCGACGCCTAACAGCTGCGTAAATTTACGACGAGAAATGGACATGCTATTCATTAGAACCTTTGAAACCTCCTCAACCTGACTTAATAAATAGTTTCGCGACGAAATGCGAGGCTGAAGTGCGTCGAATTATTTTTCGTAGGAAGTCTCGGAGCGAGACGTCTACATTCGATGATGATTTTTGGACTGCTGAAACAGCACCGACGGCGACGACTGCGGGCTCGACCTTTTCCAAAAGACTGGCTTCGGACAATTGAGGGCAACGCTCCGTTTTTCCGAAGGCTTTCCGTCAATGATCAAACCGAGCTTCTAGGCCACATCCAAGTGTTTCTTGCCGAAAAACGTTTTGAAGGTTGTGGTGGCCTTGAGCTCACTGATGAAATCTGCGTGACTATCGCAGCGCAGGCTTGCCTTCTCCTCCTGCACCGCAAAGCCGACTACTTCCCGCGCCTGCTTACAATTCTTGTTTACCCATCGACATACATGGTGGATGAGAAACGGCATCTTGAAGGTCCCGTGTGGGAAGAAGGGCGAATGGCTCGCCTAGGCGAGACTGGCCGCCAGCTGGGAGCCTTGGTAATCGCGTGGGATGCGGCCAAATCCGGCGCAGCTGATCCCGCGGATGGCAAAAACGTCGTCCTGCATGAGTTCGCCCACCAACTTGACTTCGAGAATCACGCCGAGGATGGCACACCGGCCCTGGCGACGCGCGAGCAGCAATTGTCGTGGCACCAAGTGATGCGAACCGAATTCGCGTTGTTGCGGGCCGCCGATGAGACGGGAATACCTACGCTGCTCGATACCTACGGTGCCACTAATCCTGCTGAGTTTTTCGCCGTCTCGACCGAGGCTTTTTTTGAGCGACCTTACGCGCTCCGTGCTCGTCATCCGAAACTGTACGCCGAACTACAGAGCTATTTTCGAGGAGCAACGGTATGATACTGCCGCTCCGTCATTACCTTATTGCGGCTGCGGCACGATCCGGATATATGGCTTCGGCGCTTTCCAGCCTTGCGGATAACGCCGCTTTGCCTCCTCATCGGACACCGAACCGGCGATGATTACCTCCTCGCCTGGTTTCCAGTTAACTGGCGTAGCGACTTGGTGTTTCGCAGTCAGTTGCAGCGAGTCGATTACCCGCAGCACCTCGTCGAAGTTCCGGCCCGTGGTCATCGGATAGACCAGGATGAGCTTAACCTTTTTGTCCGGGCCGATGACGTAAACGTTGCGCACAGTCGCGTTATCAGCTGGCGTGCGCTTCGTCGCGTCGCCCGCAATATCGGCCGGGAGCATATCGTACAGCTTCGAGACCTTGAAGTCAGCGTCGCCGATAATTGGGTAATTGGGTGCGTGCCCTTGCGTCTCCTCGATGTCCTTGGCCCACCCTTGATGGTCGCCAGTCGAATCGACCGACAATCCGATGATCTTAACGTTTCTGCGGTCGAACTCTGCCTTAATCTTGGCCATGTAGCCGAGTTCGGTCGTGCAGACCGGCGTGAAGTCCTTCGGGTGGGAGAACAGGACGGCCCAGGAGTCGCCGATCCAGTCGTGGAAGCGGATCCGGCCCTGGGTTGTTTCTGCCTCGAAATCTGGTGCTGTGTTACCGATTTTCATTGGTTCTTCGTCCTCTCTATTTGTTTTGGCGAAAATTCTTTTCAAATCCCGAAGCGAAAGTCAACATCGGCGTGCCGATGGCGCTTTTATTTTAGAAGCTCGCAACGGCGGAATACGCAAATCTTGGTTGGCAACGTTCCGGTCGTCTTCGGCCGCAGTCGCGAAAATAGGCGCGGCTGGAAGATAGACGTGCTGAATTTGTTTACGCCGCGATTAACTCGCAGAATTTTCTCATGTCGATATTGCCACGGGAAACAATGCCTACGATAGCTCGTGCGCCAGTTTTTTCGATCGGTGCAGCCGGACTATTTCTTGCGGCTCTGGGCATGTTTGCGATGCAAGCGTGCACGAGGTCGCGGAAGGACACACATGCGCGGCAAGTCGCTGCACGTGTGCGGACTGAATTTCTGCACGCCTGGAATAGTTACGAGCGCTATGCGTGGGGCCACGATGCCTTACACCCGCTGACTAAAACCCCGCATGATTGGTACGGACAGTCGCTTCTCATGACTCCGGTCGATGCGCTCGACACGCTGATCCTGATGAATCTCGATGCCGAGGCCGCAAAGGCGAAGGCGCTCATCGTCAGTAATCTCTCTTTCGATCGCAATATCTACGGCAAAAACTTTGAGATTACGATACGGCTGCTCGGCGGGTTATTGTCGAGCTACCAATTGACGGGGGATAAACGTCTCTTGCGCCTGGCCGAAGACTTGGGCAACAGGCTACTTCCCGCTTTCAACTCGCCAACCGGACTTCCTTACGTTTACGTCAATCTCCGCACCGGTCAGGTGCGCGACCCCGTGACGAACCCGGCGGAAACGGGCACACTGCTCTTAGAGTTCGGCGCACTGAGCAAACTGACCGGCAAATCCGTGTTCTACGACAAAGCCAAACGAGCACTGATCGAAACCTACAAGCGTCGTTCGCCACTGGGTCTCGTTGGACAGAGCATTAATGTCGAAACAGGCGCGTGGACGGATACCGACAGTCACATCAGCGGCGGCATCGATTCCTTTTACGAGTATCTCTGGAAATGCTGGCTCTTGTTCGGCGACAAAGAGTGTCGCGATATGTGGAACGCGAGCATCCCGGCGATCAACAAGTATCTTGCCGACGACATCCGCGGCGAATTGTGGTACGGCCATGCCGATATGCAAACAGGCAGGCGCACGGAGACGATTTATGGTGCCCTCGACGCTTTTTTTCCGGCTCTGCTCGCGCTCTCGGGCGATCTCGAACGGGCGCGTCGTCTCCAAGCTTCATCCTTCAAGATGTGGAATCTGTACGATATCGAACCGGAAATTCTCGATTATAAGACGATGCGCGTCGTCAGCGGCACGTATCACCTCCGTCCTGAAATTGTCGAATCCACTTACTACCTGTATCACTTCACGCGTGACCCCCAGTATCGGCAAATGGGCGAGAAGCTTTTCAACGACTTCGCCAAATATTGTCGCACTGACGCCGGCTACGCTGCCCTCGCCGACGTGGTCACGGAGTTCAACCAAGTTGTCTTCAATACCGAGGCGCACCCGCTTAGACGGACATGGTGATGCACAATATTTTGCACGTGATGCGGGTTTGTTGCCTTTCAGTTGCGGTTTCACTCGCTCGGTCCCGCTAAACCCAGCGGACTTCTTCATGGATGTCGCTCGCTCCATATTTTCCGTAGACGCCCCTCGCGGTTTTCGCAACAAACGCTATTAACGTCTCATGTACGAGCATCGGAAGCAGCCTCTCCTTGGTTAGGCCATCTCGACGAAGAATAGCGGCGCAGTCTTGTGCGCGCTCCGAAAGTTTGTGAATCCAAGTCCCGCTGGCACTGCATCCAATCCACATGGAAACGCTGCTTGGCGACGTTCGCTACGGTATTCGCCAGCTGCTCAAACATCCTGCGTTCACCATTCTCGCGATCATTTCGCTTGCGCTCGGCATAGGCGCGAACACTGCGATCTTTAGCCTTGTTAACACTGTTTTGCTCCGGCCATTGCCGGTGAAGGAGCCGTCGCAGCTGATCGAAGTCTACGGCGCGCTGCATAACGGCGCTGATTTCACCCTTCAGTCGTACCTGAATTACAAGGACTACCGCGATAGAAACGACGTCTTTTCCGGATTGTTCGTTTACCGAATTGTCGTTTCCAGCCTGAGCCACGACGGCAACAACCAGCGCGCTTGGGGCTTTCTCGTTTCCGGAAACTATTTCGATGTTCTCGGCGTCAAACCGATTCTCGGCCGCGGATTTCTCCCCGAAGAAGATCAGACGCCCGGATCGCATCCTGTTGCGGTCCTGAGTTATTCCTTTTGGCAGGGCCGTTTCGGAGGCGATCCATCGATTGTCGGCAAGAGCATTTCGCTTAACAATCACACTTTCAACGTCGTGGGCGTGGCACCGAAGGGCTTCATCGGACCTGAAGTCGCATATGCGCCAGCGTTTTGGGTGCCGATGATGATGGCAAAAGAGATCGAGCCCGGGAGCCGATGGCTCGATTCACGCGACAGCGACAATCTTTTCATGATCGGTCGCTTGAAACCCGGTGTGACGCTGGCACAAGCGAAAGCCGCGCTTGATTCGATCACGCTTCAGCTCGCTAAAGAATATCCCACCGAAAACGAAGGCCGCGGCGTTACCCTTTCACCGCCGGGATTGTTTATTCCAAGCATTCGCGATGCATCGATCACTTTTGCCGGCGTGCTCATGGTGATTGTCGGATTGGTTTTGCTGCTCGCTTGTGTGAATTTGGCGAACCTTCAGCTCGTGCGTGTTACTGGTCGCCGCAAAGAGATCGCTATTCGGTTGGCCGTCGGTGCAAGTCGCACCCGCCTTGTACGTCAGTTACTTACGGAAGGCGTTTTGCTTTCACTCGTCGGCGGCGCGCTCGGTCTGCTATTGGCTGCGTGGATCAACAGCTTGGTCGGCGGAATCAAACTCCCGATGGACATCGCGCTCGTGTTCGATCTGAAACTGGATTGGCGAGTAATGTTCTTTGCGCTTGGTTTGTCGATCCTAACCGGGATTGCTTTTAGCCTTTTGCCTGCGCTCCAGTCTTCCAAGCCGGCGCTCGTTCCAAGTTTGAAAGACGACGCTTCGATGGCCGGCTTTCGGCGTTCGCGGTTGCGTAATTCGCTGGTCGTCGCGCAAGTTTCTTTGTCGCTGATTCTGCTCGTTTCGGCGGGTTTGATCGTGCGCAGCCTGGAAGCCGCGCAGCAAATGCGCCCGGGATTCGATCCGGAAAACGCGGTGGCATTGTCGTTTGATGTCGGACTTCAAGGTTACGAAGAAGCAAGGGGCCGCGCGTTTCATCGCCAAGTGCTAGAGCGTGCGCGTGCTCTGCCGGTTCCGATCGCCATCCCGATATCGGTCAGTCCCGGCTTCTTCGAAACGATGCGAATCTCCCTACGGGGCCGTGATTTCGCGGAGAACGAAGACAAGAAAGAGTCGCGCGTTGCCGCGGTGAACGAAACATTCGCGACAAAATTCTTTCCGAATCAGGATCCGATTGGCAAGCGTTTCAACTTCACCGGACCGAAGGATCCATTGTGGCAAGTCATCGGTGTGTGCGGCGATGGCAAATACAACAGTCTCGGCGAAGCTCCGATGCCGGCCGTCTTTCGTCCACAATTCCGTGACTACGAGACAGTTTGTACGCTCGTTGTGCGAGCGAACGGCGATCCCCGTTCCGTTATTCCGGCGCTCCGCAACGAAATCCAAAAGATGGATGCCACGCTCCCCATCTACGACGTCAAGACGCTGACGGAGCATATGAACATTCCGCTCTTCCCCGCCCGCATGGCTGCGAATATTTTGGGAAGTTTTGGCGCGCTCGCACTTGTTCTAGCCGCCATCGGCATTTACGGGGTCATGTCCTACGTCGTAGCTGGGCGCACGCGCGAGATCGGATTGCGCATCGCTCTCGGCGCGCAATTGCGTCATGTTCGCCAACTCATTCTTCGACAAGGCATGATGCTCGCCATGATCGGACTCTTTCTCGGCCTTGCTGTCGTCTTCGTTCTCGCGCGATTCCTAACCAGCATGCTTTACGGCGTGAGTCCGAGCGACCCAGTCACGTTCATTGGCATCAGCTTTCTCCTTGCCGTGGTTGCGCTGCTCGCGTGCTACATCCCCGCGCGCCGCGCCGCCCATGTTGATCCTATGATCGCGCTGCGCGACGAATAACATCTCTGCAGAGGCAGACGCGTCGCCCCGCAATTGAAATTCGAATGCAGCCGGCACGGCTGCCACTACAGGTCGCGGAGCCAATTGATAACTGAATATTGCTTTTACAGGAAGGCTGAGGGAGGGCTCAATTTACTGACGCACCGATTAGTTCGCAGAACTTCTTCATGTCGATGTTGCCGCCGGAGACGATCGCGACGATCGGGCCTTTGCCAGCTTTTCCAGTCAATGCAGCGGCGACTGGCAGCGCACCTGCGCCTTCGGAAATAATTCTCGCTTTTTCCGCCATCAGCCGCATCGCGTTTTTCGTGTCGTCGAGGCTGACCACGATATAGCCATCAACGACCGATTTCATTCGATCCCACATCCGCGGGAACATGCTCTGGCCGCCGGCGCCGTCCACGAAGGAAGGCTTCCAGTTCTTGAAGACTTGCGGAGATCCAACTTCGAACGACAGCGCAGCGGGCGCGGCTGTCTCCGGTTCAGCGCCCCAAACTTTGATCTCCGGTTTAAGCGCCTTGATTGCGCTCCCGACACCAGTGATGAGCCCGCCGCCCCCGATACTGGCGATCACAGCAACTGTGTCAGGTGCATCTTCAAGAATTTCGAGACCCAGTGTTGCATGACCGGCGATGAAATTGTGATCGTCGAACGGGTGCACAAATGTCCCTTCGGCTCCGGGAAATAAACGTTCCTCAAGCGCTTTCCAGGCGACGTCGTACGGCACGGGGATCAGTTTTGCGCCGAGCGCGCGCATCCGTTCGAGCTTCGATGCCGGCGCGGTTTCGATCACCACGACGGTGCACGGCACGCCCGCTTTTCTCGCCGCGTAGGCGACGCCTTGTCCTGCATTTCCTGCGCTGATCGTCCACACGCCGCGTTTGCATTCGGTCTCGGGGAGCAGTGCCACGGCGTTGGCCGCGCCGCGTAGCTTGTAGGCATTGATCGGCTGCAGATTCTCCAGCTTGAGCCGGACGTCTGGGTAGTCGGGTCCGAGCTCCAGGCGAATTAGCGGCGTGCGCACAATCGTTTTTTCGATTCGCTTACGCGCTTCTTGTATCTCGGACAGTTCAATTGGACGGACACGCTCGAGCATCATGGTCATTGTTGATTTTATTGTAAAGGCGGGTGCGCCAGTCGCAATCCCACGGTTTGCGAGCGACACCCCTGGCCGCTACAATTTTCTCATTCGCGAGCAGACCCGGCTGGCAGGATAGATTGAACGGGCTTCAAACAACGGGTGTCTCAGCATTCACCATGATCAAAATTACAGGTACAGCATTAGTGGCGGCTGCGATGCTCATCGCATCCAGCGCGTTCGCGGGAGACAAAGACAAGGCGTGTTGCGCCAAAGGCGTGTCAAACACCGAAAAGACAGCATGCGTTGATTTGGCCACACTGAATCTAACGCCCGATCAAAAGACAAAAATCGAAGCGTGGCAGGCCGAATGCATGAAGGCAGGCTGCACCAAGGAAAGCCGAAGAACATTCTTCAAGCAGGCGAAAGGAATTCTTTCCGCCGAGCAGTTCGCCCAACTCAAGGCAGAGTGCACGAAATCCGCGCACGCAAAGAAAACCGAGACTTAATCGTCTGATAGATTCGATCCAAGAAAATCTCAATTCGTGATCGCGCCGAAAGAAATTTCGGCGCGATTTTTCTTTTTCAAAATTTGCACACGCTAATTCCTTTGTTCAGAATGAGAACGCCCGACGTCATCTAAGAGTTTTTTCAAGTAGGTCGGCGAGACGCCAGCCGGCTTTGTGCAATTCTTCGCGCACGACAGCGGTCCCCCACGTGCGGTAAGACATGTGGTCCGGCTGAGATTTTTCCTCGGCTTCACCAGCGGCGACGACGCGATCCTCTTCCTGTTGGGGGTGTGCATTCCTAAATTGCAACCGCTCATGTGCCTCGCGCGCAATTGGCAGAATTTCATCCGCCCAGGCTTCAGCGTAATATGTGACATCGACGTTTGACGGCATCCGCCAGTTTTTTGGTTCGCGCATCGCCATCTCATGGGCGAGCTGTTTTTTTGCTGGGTCGATCAGCGCCTGGCGTTCGCTTTTCGGCAGCGCGTTCGGCACCTCCGGCAAGAGCCCGTCTACCGCATCACTGTCCCAAAACCCGTGGAGCTTTTTCTTGTGCACACCACGAGCACGCGGCGGTTCATCACTCAGTTGCAATGTAAACGTATTTCCGCCTTCGTCCCCCAAAGCTGATTTATCCTTGTCCGGATCGGCAACGTGGCCTTGCGCGTCGAAATACTCCGCGCCCACATGCAGCGGCTGGTGAATGTCGGCGAGAAAATGGGCGAGCAGAATGATCGCAACCGGCTTGGTGATCTTGCGTTCGTTTTGTTCGGGCACTCGTCCTCCCAACACCTCGACACAGTACGGAATCATATGGACGACGTCCCATTTGCTGCGGCCAGCTCTACCTTCCCCGTATTTCTCCACCCGTACCACTGGGACGTCCGTATAGTGAAACCAATGATGCGAAGGCACCGCTGAGTTCATATCGTGCGTCGGCTGATTAGCGCGCCAGAAGTCGCGTAATTGCCTGTCAATTTTCGAATGCGCCGAGTAATGAAAAGCCTTCGGAACGTCCACGCCCTTTTTGTCCCAGCCTTTAATTTCATCGGGAATCACGGCTGCCTTTTCCAGCGTCATCCCATCGATCAGTATGCTGATCTTCGCTGCGGTGGGCGTATTCACCAATCGTTCATCCGCAATCGCGCCGACGATCTCATGCCCCAGCGGGGCGTACGCCTGCAACCTGGGGCAAAATCCGGCGGTAAGAAGAATTGCCGCAAGGATAACGCATCGAGACGCGAATCGCATTTTCAGATCGGGCGACAATACGATTGAATCGCACCTTGCCCAGAAAAATTCCGAATCACGCTAAACGGCGTTTATCAAAACATTGCGCGCGAATCTCTTCGATACGTCTCTGAAGTTTTGAGAAGTGCGATCCAGGCCAATAAATTTGGCCGCACCCGGTGCAACGGCGGAATTCTTCG
>VBQB01000235.1 GCA_005887855.1 Verrucomicrobiota bacterium
GAACGCTGCCCCAGCGGAGTCGAGGGACTGGATGATATTCTCGCGGGCGGGTTGCCGCGCGACTGCTTTTATTTAGTTCAAGGGGACCCGGGCTCTGGCAAGACGACGCTGGCGCTTCAGTTTCTCCTCGAGGGACTACGGAGAGGCGAGAAGGTCTTTTACATTACGCTTTCGGAGACCAAACAGGAGTTGCTCAAAGTGGCGCGATCACACGGCTGGTCGCTCAATAAAATCCCGGTCTTGGATCTGTCTGCCGTTGAGGATCTGCTCCGACCCGAAGCGCAGACCACAGTGTTTCATCCATCCGAAGTCGAGTTGACGAAAGTCAGCCGGCTACTGCTCGATGAAGTAGACAAGGCCCAGCCGGCACGGGTCGCTTTCGATTCGCTTTCCGAATTCCGACTAATGGCCGAGACCGCTCTCCGCTACCGGCGCCAACTTCTGGCGCTCAAACAGCAATTCGCAAAACTCAAAAGCACTGTTCTGTTGCTCGACGATAAGATGGAGAAGGAGGGAGCGGTAATCGACCCGCACGTGCTCAGCCTCACCCACGGCGTCATTGACATGGAACAACTCTCGCCCGACTACGGCACATCGCGCCGCCGGCTGCGCGTTTCGAAATTACGGGCCGTGAAATTCCGCGAAGGCTATCATGACTACATCATTGCCACTGGCGGTTTGCGCGTTTTTCCGCGCATGATCGCGGCCGAGCATCATGCCCGGTTTCAGCACAAGCCTGTTTCCAGCGGCATCGAGGCATTGGATGACTTGTGCGGCGGTGGGCTGGATCGAGGGACAACCACCCTCATTCTCGGCCAAGCCGGCACCGGCAAATCTACTCTGGCTTTGCAATATGCTGTCCAAATGGCCGATCGAGGTAAACGCTCCATGGTATTCTCGTTTGACGAGACCCGCAGCGTGATGCTGAGCCGAGCGAAGGCGCTGGGATTCGAGTTGGGAAAAGCGATCGAAAGCGGGATGATTACGGTGCAGCAGGTTGATCCCGCCGAACTTTCCCCAGGCGAATTCGCCGTTCGTATTCTGCGTGGAGTGGAGGCGGGCTGCGAGCTCGTCGCGATTGACAGCCTCAACGGTTATCTCAACGCCATGCCGGGCGAGAAGTTTCTCAACAACCAACTGCACGAGCTCTGCTCTTATCTCAACCAGCAAGGTGTTCTCACGATTCTCATTTTAGCGCAGCACGGATTGGTTGCCGCCGCCGAAGCGCCGATAGACCTTAGTTATCTTTCGGACACGGTGCTAAGCTTGCGATATTTCGAAGCTTACGGGGAAGTTAAACAAGCTATTGTGATGGTTAAGAAGCGCAGTGGACACCACGAAAAAACCATCCGCGAATTCAAGTTGACCCCGGGCAAAGGCATCACAATTGGCGAGCCGTTAAAAATGTTTCAAGGCGTGCTGACCGGCGTGCCTGTCTTCAGTGGTAGTGAAGAGCAAATGATGAACGACCACTGAAGCGCAAGGATACAATCGGGTGCAACTTCAATTCCACTTGCGCGAAGAGGACGGGACCGGTTCGTGAAGGATGCCGCTCGCGAGGAATACTCACCTGCGTCTCGAATGCACAAAGGCGAGCGCGTGATTATCATCGCGCCGGTTGGGCAGGATGCCGCCGCCATGGCGACTTTGCTCGACGCCCAAGGTTTTGAAACACAAATTTGCAATGGGTCGGATGAATATTCCCGACAAATTACGGATAGCGCAGGCGCGCTACTGCTTACCGAGGAAGCGCTGGAATCAGCACAAGGTTCGCTTCTTTTGGACGTCCTTAAAGCGCAGCCGCCCTGGTCCGAATTACCGCTCATCATTCTCACAAGCGGCGGCGAATCGCGCCGGGCAGGATTACTGAATTTGGCGGCTGCGGCTGCCGGAACTGTGACTTTGCTCGAGCGGCCCATCAGCACTCTGACGCTGGTGCGCTCGGTGCAGGTTGCATTACGTTCTCGCCGGCGGCAATATCAGGTGCGGGATCTCGTCATCCAGCTCGCGACCTTAAACCAAACGCTCGAACAGCGGGTCGCCAAGCGCACTGCCGAAGCGGTCGAACAGGCACAGAAACTCCGCCTCCTCTCGGCCGAATTGTCGCTTGCAGAGGAAGCGGAGCGTCGACGCATAGCGGAGATGCTGCATGAAGATCTACAGCAATTACTGGTAACGGCACGGATGCATCTTGCCGCGCTGTGCAGAACGCGAGACGCCGCCCAACGAGAACCGATCGCTCGTGAAATTGCCGACGTACTCGAGCGTTCGTTTGAGTTAACACGCTCTCTCAGTGTGGAGCTCGCGCCGCCAGTTTTGCACGAGCTCGGTCTAGCCGCAGCACTCGAGTGGCTTGCGGCTGAAACACGTAAGAATTACAATGTTGAAGTCACGGTCGAAGCCGACTCTTCAGCGAACCCGAAAGCTACCGATGTGCGTACTTTCCTGTTCAGAGCCGTGCGCGAGTTATTGCTAAATTCGGTGAAGCACGCCATCGGCAGCGCCGTGCACATCACGATGCAGCATCTGCGGCCAGACAAGGTCCGCATCATCGTCGCCGATAACGGTCCTGGGTTCGATCCTACCTCGCTTGATGCACAACTAACTAGCTCCCAAAAATTTGGCCTTTTCAACATTCGCGAACGTGTAAGCAGCTTCGGAGGCGAGTTTCATATCAACTGCAGCTGCAAGCGCGGGACCCGAATAACGCTCTCACTCCTTCGCGGATCCGGGACGCACGTCAGGTCAGCCAATGAGTTAAGGTGACCAGAGACGAACAAGCTCGGTTATCTTAACGGCGATGGAAAAAAACGCGGAACTTCGGCGGTGATATGCGCACAAAAAAGCGGCGGGAGTCGCCTCCCGCCGCTCGTTGATCCGAGACACAAGGCTTATCG
>VBQB01000236.1 GCA_005887855.1 Verrucomicrobiota bacterium
CACTGGCGATTCTCGCTCTCGCTTTGCTTTTCCCACGCGTTGCGCAGACCTACGGAAACGTATGTTTTGCCACCCTACTGCTATTTATCGGACTTTCGATCGAGCTGTTGCGCTGGAAGCGAGAGAGCCGGCACATTTCAGCGGCCCCAGTCATTCCGATTCCGCAGGTTGGCCGATTTCCATAGTCACTCAATCGACACGTTGCTTACTGCCGATCTTGCAATCTCCGGTGCACGGTGCGGCCCGCGGATGAGATGCCGGAAGATCGCGAGTAACCATCGGAGAAAAAACCTCAGGGCAATGCCGAAGGACATTTTCGATTTTCCGCGTGCGCGATCCCGAAAAGCGATTGGAATTTCACATATGCGCAGGGTGCGACCGCTGTGTACGATCGTCTCGAAAACAATTTTGAAACCGCTAACCGGTGGCGCCAGTTGGAGCAATCGAGAACGGGTAATGGCAAAGAATCCGCACATCGAATCGTGCACGCCGGTGAGGGGATAAGCGACCGCCGCTCCCGCTCGCGATATGATTCGTCGCCAGAACGGCCAGCCCGGCGTCGATCCACCGGTGACGTATCGACTTCCGATCACCATGTCCGCTGTGCCGGTAAACAGCGGGGCGAGCAAATCCTTCATCCGTTCCGGCGGATGACTGAGGTCCGCATCCATCACCAGAAGAACTTCCCCTTGCGCGGCGCGCGCACCCAACATGATCGCGGCAGCCAGTCCGAGTTCTGCGCGGTTTTGCTCGATCAGGCGAATCGGATGATTTACCGCGAGCGCTCGAATCATCTCTCGGGTCGCATCGGTTGAATGATCATCGACAAACAAAATCTCGCGAAAAGGAACAGCGTTCGCGACAATTTGCGACACGAGGGGCGCGATATTTTCGGCTTCGTTCAAAGTAGGAACGATGATCGAGACGGAATTGGCAGTGACAGACATTTGGTGGGTGAGCCGACGACGGGATTCGAACCCGTGACCTGCGGTTTACGAAACCGCTGCTCTACCAGCTGAGCTACGTCGGCACGGACGGCAAAGATCGCATCCGGTTGAAGTGGCGGCAAGAGTGAAGGCGCAGAGGCGACGGCCTGCTCGCAGATCATTGCGCAGTATCAGGCGTCTGACTTTGTTGATTAGGCGCCTGGCGCGCGTACCTCCACCAATTTGTTTCGCCAACGTTTGATCTGCGCCGCGACGTTTTCCGGCGAAGGTGCGCCGATTGCGACGCGTTTTGCGAGTGAATGGCGAATGTCGAAAATCTTTGCCACATCAATATCAAAAAGTGATGAGAAGGATTGCATCTTGGAAAGCGGGATTTGATTCAATGGTAGCTTCGCTTGCGCAGCGTGCACGACCAGTCGCCCAACGATTTCGTGAGCCTCGCGAAAGGGCGCTCCTTTCTTTACCAGATATTCTGCCAGATCAGTCGCAAAAAGATTCGGATCGCTTGCCGCGGCTTCCATGCGCTGGCGATTGATTCTTAGTTCGGGCAGCATCGCAGTGAAAACTTCCAGGACCGCGCGAACCGTATCGGCGGAATCGAATAGGGCTTCCTTGTCTTCTTGCAGGTCGCGGTTGTATGAAGAGGGAAGCGCCTTCATCACCGTCAGGGTCGACATCAAATTTCCGTAGAGTCGGCCGGTCTTGCTGCGGGTCAGCTCGGCCATATCCGGATTTCTTTTCTGCGGCATCAAGCTGGAGCCAGTGCAAAATGCGTCGCTGAAGTCCAGAAATCCGAATTCGCTTGTGCTCCACAAAATCAGGTCCTCGCTCAAGCGCGAGAAATGAAGGCCCACCATCGCGAGACAAAAAAGAAATTCACAGACAAAGTCGCGATCGCCGACCGCATCGAGACTATTCTGACTAACACGCGAAAACCCGAGTTCGCGCGCGATGAGTTCGCGATCGAGAACGATAGTCGACCCGGCAAGCGCACCGGAGCCCAGCGGGAGAATATCCGTCCGCCTCCCGCAATCACGAAGACGATCCACGTCACGCTCAAATGCTTCGATCTGTGCAAGCAAGTAATGCGAAAAAGTGATCGGCTGCGCACGCTGTAGATGTGTGTAGCCCGGCATCACAACATCGACATGTTGTTCGGCGAGATCGAGCAACGCGGTTTGCAACGAGCGAAGACCGGCGCTCAGCGCGCCATTCTCAGTTTTCACATACAGCCGCAAATCAAGCGCGACCTGATCGTTCCGGCTGCGCGCGGTGTGAAGCTTCCCGCCGGCCGGGCCGATCCGTTTCGTGAGCGCCGCTTCGATGTTCATGTGCACATCTTCCAACGATCGATCCCACTCGAATTTGCCGGATTCGATCTCCTTCTCGATTGTGCGCAATGCATTCTCGATCTTTTGCCGCTCATCGGCGGTGATGATGCCTGCCGCGGCGAGCGCGGCGGCGTGCGCGATTGATCCCGCGATGTCGTATCGATAGAGTCGCCAGTCCAACGAAACGGATTCGCTGTAGCGCTGCGCTACTTCCGCAGCCGGGTTATCGAATCTTGCTTTTCTCATCGCGTTTTAATAGGTGGGTCCCAGCTACAGTACTTCGCAGCTAAATCTTCCTTTTCGCACGATCAACTTGCGAAACCTTTCGGAGTCAGTTGACAACCGCTGTCCGAGTCACGGTCACGGAAGCGTATTTCGCATCCTCCAGAACGAATTTTCGCAGTTCGATCGTGATCTTTTGAATGGCGAAAGTTCCCAATAGATGTGTTGCGAGCCGGTCCGCCAAAGTTTCGATCAAATTTACCGATTGATCGCGCGCGAAACTCTTCGCTGCTTCGGCAACGGCTGAATAATTGACCGTCTTATCAATGTTGTCTCCTAGATCGCGCTCGTTGTGGCGCGGCCAAAGCGTAATGCTGACAGTTAGTCGTTGTGGGGTTGCGCGCTCTTCTTCGGGCACCCCGATGTGAGTGGAAATCTCGAGTTGCTCGATGTGAATCTGATCGGACAAAAGATTTGGCTCGTTGGGCATGGGGCAAGATTACCGCCCTGCCGATCAGAGCAACACTCGTTTCGTTGGTAAGTCGTCTCCTACTTCGCTTCTTTCAGGGCGCTCGATGCGAGTTTTTGGAAGCGCGGATCATTCCGAAGCGGATCGAACATCGGATCGAGCCGCAGCAGCGCCGGAGTGAGCGGTACGTTTTCAGGCAGTGGGCCGGCGTACGGTATCGAGAGTAGTTTTTGTAAAGCAGCGATGGCGCGGTCGGGTTCGCCCATTTGCGCCGCCACTCGGGCGAGGATGTCGATCGGAACGGGACCAACTAGCGCGTCTTTCTCGACCTGGAGCGTGGCCATGGCCCGTTCCGTAAGAGCCAACGCGGCGGCCTTATCACCGAGGCCCACCTTGGTCAGCGCAAGAATTCGGATGAGACTATAATTTTCCGGCTGTTCTTTGAGGAAAGATTCCAGTTCGCTGCGTGCTTGTCGCCAACTTCCCTGGGCGGCGGCGTGGTCGCCGGCAACTTCTTGCGCCCAGCCTAACCAAAAGCGCAGTCGGCCATTGATGTAACCCAACGCTGGATCAGGCTTGGCCAATATCTTCTTTAGCCGAGGGATGATTTGT
>VBQB01000059.1 GCA_005887855.1 Verrucomicrobiota bacterium
CATTAATCAGGCTAGCCGCGCTCCGTTTCTTCTCAATTCTCAACCATCAAACGCTAAAGTGAATGTCCTGACCATTGCTGCTGTCAAACTCGGGAATTGGCCATACCGCCGCGCGCACCTGCTGGCGCTGCATGTAAGCGGTGTAACCGGAAACGCACAAAGCCAGGAATCCCATCAAGGTCGCGATCACCGCGTCGTATCGGCTGGCGCTGCGCATTGCCCTCTGCTCCGGCACGAGGCCGATCTTATCGCCCGCCGGTTTCGTGTCAATCGTCGCAGTCGTTAAGATCCGGGGGCCGGATTCGAAAAGATTTTAACAGAAGTTAACCAAGGCAACGGAGCCTCGGAGCCAATCTTCATTCTCTTCGTTTCCTTCTGTTCAATAATCGAAGAGTAACGGGCCGAAGTGTACGGAAGCTCGGATGCGGAGAAAAAGTTCATCCACGACTTTGTAGCAGCCTGGGAACAAGGTGATGAACCTTGATCGCTTCGACGTTGCTTGATCTCTGACAATTCTTCAATCCAGCCATCGTCTGTCCGGGCTTGAGCCCGGCTGTCAACCCGCTATCCTCGCAAGCCATGCATCGTGACCATCAGCGTTGGTACTCGCACCGTCTCAATCGCGACATGGGCGTCGCTATTTACGGCAATTACGGTGCGCCCATCCTCGCGTTCCCGACGAGCTGCGGCGACGAGTGGGAGCAGGAAGGTCAGGGCATGATTCGCACCCTCAGCCCGTATCTGGAGCAGGGACGCATCCGAATTTTCTGCATCAACAGCGTGAACAGCGAATCATTCCAAAACAAGGGAGCGCACCCCTTCCATCGGAGCTGGATGCAGGCGCAGTACGACGCCTATGTGGCGAACGAGGTTTTCCCGTTCATCGACTCGCAGTGCCAGACGCCTGGCATCGCGATTGCCACGCTGGGCGCATCGCTCGGTGCCTATCACGCGGCCAACACCCTCTTCAAGCATCCCAACCACGTGAAGCGCTGCTATGCGCTCTCAGGCATCTACGATTTGCGAGATTCGATGGACGGGATGTACGACGACAACTTCTACTTCAATAACCCGGTGGACTATATGGCCAACCAGAGTGACCCGTGGTATCTCCATCAGTACGCGAGTTGCGATATCCGGCTCGTAACCGGCTGTGGTCCATGGGAGAACAGCGGCCCGACCTACCGAATGTCCGAGGTGTTAAACAGCTGGGGGATTGCTCATCATCTCGATGACTGGGGCCCGGAGGGCGGGCACGAATGGCCCTACTGGCATCACCAGATGTGGGAGTACATCGGCGCCCACTACTAAGGACCGTCCGCCTCGCCTTTGCCCCTATCTTCGCGCGTGTGCCGCTTGTCGCGGCGGCTTGTCACGACATAGCTTCAGCGCCGGCGGACGCCCTTGTGCGAAGGCGGATCAATCTCGCGCACGGTCACCGGATGCAGCCCGAGCGGGTTTGGCCGCGCCGGTGAGCGGACGATTCGGATCGTTGCGCGGATGTCCTTTCAGCACATCGCGTTTCGCTTCGTGCAACCACGTGATCACGATCAGTTCGTGACCGACTTCCATTCCCAACAGCGTCTCGGCAAATCGCGGTTCGATCTCGCCTGTCGCGCTGTAGCCTCTGCGAAGGAGGAAGCCACGCGTCGGGCGCGCCTTCCGGTACCTGGCGCGGCGCGCCTGCCTCGCCGTAGCCGTCGCGAAGGCGGGTCCTCCCGACCCTTCACTATCGAGCGAATGAAACCAACCGACTCCAGTGTGTAATCGCTCATGTTACAACCTTGTTGTGCAATGGGCGCCTCGCGCATTCGCCGTGCGTAATGCCGAGCGATTGGGCAGCGCTACTCCAGTTGTACGATCTCCCCTGATTCGCTTCCTGTCTGAATTCGACGTTAGATGTTGAAGCGTTAACGCCAGTGCGGCTCGCTCTGTTTCGGCGTTCTCTTCCGACTTCTAATTTTCAGATGCCGTCAAACGCACTGATTCTGTTCGTTGGACCACTCCAGTTGCACGGTGTAGCCATCAACCTGTTTGAATTGCCACGCGCAGATGTCTCCGATCTCGCCCTGGGTGTCATCGTACCAACCTGTCCCGGGGACAGGGTCAGTGATAGCTTCACACAGCTCATGCGAACTTGTTGCTGTAAAGGCGTCTAAAACCGTCAGTCCGCCGAGACACCCGCTGCAGCCGGGAAACGGCATGACTGCATAGTAGATACTGTCAACATTGCTGTGGTATCCGCAGTAGCTCTGGCAGGAGCGACTTCCGCCCATCACAGAGACGATGCCCGCCTCCAGGAAGACAAAATAAATCGTATCTTTATCATTTTGGGGCGCCGTTCCGTTGGAAATCCAATTCTGCAGTACCGTTTGAATCGTCGAATCGCTTACGCTTCTCTTGGGAGCGTTGGCGGTAACGACCGTCGAGCCGATAAAGCTGCCGTGATCAATCGCTTTGCCGGGAACGTTATACTCGGAAAGTTGATCGATGAGCGAACTAACCAGGATGTCTGAGAAAAATTTGTTCATCGCTGCTGCCAAATCCCTGGCATCAGCATTGTCTGTCCAGCTTTGCCCCCAGAAGATTGCGAAAACTTTCGCTGCTTCGACGAGCGCTTCGCCGCGATAGGTAAGATTTGCTGCGACCGCTTGCTGAATTTGGGGCTGATAAAGCGGAACAACTCGAATGCATTCGTGTCCAGGGAGCATCGTCGATAACGTGCGTGGCATTGATTCACCTCCAGTCATATCCTTCGCATCGCAGATGTTCGCTCTCAACTTCTGTGATATTGCTAATCTGTGACCTTTTCCATCCACTCGACGACTTTTCCCTCGAGCGCTTCTTGAATGGCGATGTGCGTCATCGCGGTTGTCGGCGTGGCGCCGTGCCAATGCTTCTCGTTAGGCGCAAACCAGATAACATCACCTGGTCGGATCTCCTCGACCGGACTGCCCTCGCGTTGCGCCCAACCTAGGCCCGACGTGACGATCAACGTCTGACCGAGTGGATGTGTATGCCACGCGGTGCGAGCACCCGGCTCGAATGTGACGCTTGCGCAACGTACGCGCGCCGGCTCCGGCGCCTCGAACAGCGGATCAATCCGAACTGTGCCAGTAAACCAATCAGCCGGGCCTTTTGTAGAAGCTTGCGAGCCAGATTTTTTTATCTCCATCTTGTTTCTTTCAACTCTCAACCATCAACTCTCTGAAGATCACTTCTTTTGATTTCCATTTCTCTGCCAGTGCGGCTCGCACCTAATGCAGGGCTGAAAAGCTCGTCGGATCCATGAAGTAGCGATCGATGTGATCTACCAGCGGTCCGTGCGCCTCCGACTGGGCCTTGACCTTTTTCCGTTCCGGATCGGCTTGGAACGCGGCCCAGTTCTTCTCCGCATCTTCACGACTGGCGTGCTCTAGGATATACACAAACAGGTTCTGAGAATCCGGCGCATCTTCTGGCGACCAATAACCAATGCT
>VBQB01000060.1 GCA_005887855.1 Verrucomicrobiota bacterium
AAAGACGATCACGAAATCAACGCCTCTGAGTGGATCGTCTATGACGCGCTCTATGCCTACTGCCTGGAGATGGTTCAGCAAGGAAAGCTGGACGGGATGTTCCAGGCGTGAGCCGTGATGCACGGACTGAGGCCCGACGGGTATGTGCTTTTCGCCACACGCATCGTGCGGATGTTTGCGTACGGTTTTCTGTCGGTCGTGCTCGTGCTCTATCTCGCCGACGTTGGTCTTAGCGAAACAGTCATCGGCGTCCTGCTCAGCCTGACATTGCTCGGCGACACCGTAATCTCGCTGTGGGTCACAACGGGGGCAGACCGAATCGGCAGGCGGTGCATGCTAATCGTCGGGGCGTTGCTGATGCTGTTCGCGGGCGCGATTTTCGCCTTCACAAACGACATTATCCTGCTCATCATTGCTGCGATCATCGGCGTCATCAGCCCGACTGGCTACGAAGTCGGCCCGTTCCTGGCGATTGAACAGGCAGCGCTCACGCAGACGCTTCCGGATGAACGTCGCACCGGGATCTTTGCCTGGTATAACCTCACTGGCTCGTTCGCGACGGCGCTCGGTGCGCTCGCTGGCGGCGCGCTTCCGCATTTCCTGCAACGGGCAGGTACATCCTCCTTGAATAGCTATCGCGCCGTCGTGCTAGCCTACGCCGGCATGGGTGTCGTGCTGGCGCTGATGTTCATGCGCCTGTCGAATGCCGTCGAAGCGTCGAAAACAGATGCGCCTATCCCACAGACGCGCTTCGGCCTGCACCGCTCGCGTGGCGTCGTGTTGAAACTCTCCGCGCTGTTTGGTCTCGATGCGTTTGCCGGCGGGTTCGTGATGCAGAGCATTGTCGCCTATTGGTTTCACATTCGCTTTGGGGTCGAGACCGCAACCCTTGGCGGAATTTTCTTTGGCGCCAATCTTCTGGCCGGCGTATCGGCACTCGCGGCTACATGGGTCGCCCGCAAGATCGGGCTCGTGAACACAATGGTGTTCACACATCTGCCCTCAAACGTGCTGCTCATCCTCGTTCCGCTGATGCCGAACCTGCCGCTTGCAATCGCCGTGCTCCTATTGCGTTTCAGCATCTCGCAGATGGACGTGCCGACTCGGCAGTCCTACACGATGGCTGTGGTCGCTCCCGACGAGCGTTCAGCCGCAGGCGGCGTCACGGGCATCGCCCGCACTGTCGGCGCGGCGCTTTCGCCAGCGCTGGCAGGTGTGTTCATCAGCAGCCCGGTGCTGATGAGCGCGCCATTCTTAGTCGCTGGTGGATTGAAAGTGCTCTACGACCTGCTACTCTTCCGGAGTTTTCGCTCACTTAGAACAGCAACATGAATCGAGCGCGGGATGCTCGACGGTCTGGATCGCGGAAACAACGCCGACTCCGCTCATGAGACGCGCGCGAAACCCAAAGCCCGATTTTCGGCGATACGCTACTCTATGAGTTTAGAGTGCCAACTCACTAGGGCGAGATCTTATCCCGGTGGTCTTAGACGACCGCACTCCGCTTCGTAGTCTTCAATCAGCTTTAGGATTTTGGATTGGAAGGCATCCTGCGCGGAGTAGAGCGCCCCAATCGCTTCAACAAAGGCCTTTTGTTTAAGTTCGTCCTCGATCGCCAAGCTGAGTTCGGCGAGCTTTTCGATATTGCCGCGTGAGTGGAACTCGAGCTCTTTAAGCTTGGAGAGAACGACAAGCGATTTCTCCAGCTGCGTCGGATCTGGCGGTTGCGCTGGCCTTGCAGCCTCAGCAGTCTTAGGAGCGGGACTCTCCTCGGCGCCAGCCTGCTTTTGCTTGGTCAGTTGAGCCTTGTTACCCCGCTGGGGTGCTGTAGCGCCATCCTTATGCTTATGATGCTTCTCTTGGACGACTTTCTTGGCGTGCGCGACGTTTCGTGGATCTCCCATCAATTTATAGACGATTCTCAAAGGCCTGTCGGCCGTATCTCGCAATTATCGTTCGCTCGGGTTTGTGTTCAAAACGGTAAGCTTTTACCGCGAACGACAAATATACCGGAACCAGTTCACGTCTCAGTCTCGCCGCCTTCCGGGCCGTAGAAGAAAACCCAGACTGCAAGATCATTGCTGAAATTTTCAAAACGATGTTCCATCCCGGCGGGGACAAACAAGAAATCGCGGGGCCCAAACTTCCGACGTTCACCCGCACAAATGAAATCACCGGTGCCGCGGATGATGACGTAGATCTCATCGCGCGTGTGCGGAGTTTGCGGATCGCTACCGCGAGGCGCGTAAAGTTTCACGGTAAGGGTCCCGTGCTGGAACAGCGCGATCGAACGTTCTCGTTGCGACTCCGGTAAGCGCGCCTCGGCCTCACCGGCCCCGATCACCCGCGAAGAAAGTGAATTGCTCATGGGTTAGATGTCGATCTTCTAGAGGCCTCTCTTTCGATTGTCGATTGTTTCGGCGCGAGCAATGATCGCGCGAACTGGCCGATGCGATTAACCAGGTCCGTCGACTTGGCCAGTTTTTCGATTTGGCTCACGATCGCGCTGCCGACCACCGCGGCATCTGCAAAACGCCAGACTTCGCGCACTTGTTCTGGGGTCGAGACGCCAAACCCGACCGCGACTGGCAAATCGCTGACAGAACGCGCACGCTGCACAAGAGCTTCGGCTTCATGTGTCATTTCACTTCGCGGTCCCGTCACGCCTGCACGTGAGACAGCATAGATGAACCCGCGCGCTTGCTGCGCGATACGCGCCAGCCGTTCGTCCGATGTTGTCGGTGCGACAAGAAAAATCGGATCCAATGCACGTTGGTTGAGCATCTCGATCCATGGCTGAGCTTCCTCGGGAATCAAATCCGTGACGAGCACTGCGTCGACTCCAGCCCCCTTAGCCTCGGTTGCCAGCCGATCTTCGCCAAACTGCAACAAGGGATTGAAATAACTGAAGAGTACGATTGGCACCTTGATGTGCCGTTTTGCGTGCGCAATACAGGCGAGCGCGTCGCGGAGTGTAACGCCATTCTGCAACGCGCGTTCAGATGCGCGCTGAATGACCTCGCCGTCGGCCACCGGATCGCTGAATGGGACGCCAACCTCGATAATGTCCGCCCCGGCCTCCCCGAGTTCGATTAATAAGAGTTCAGTTGTCGCAAGATCGGGATCGCCAGCCGTGATGAACGGGATGAACCCGCCGCGTCCGGAGCGCTTCAGCTCAACGAACGTCTCCCGGATTCGACTCATCGCGTCTGCAATTCGGCAACAAGCTGGACGTCTTTGTCACCGCGGCCAGATAGATTCACGATGACCACGTCGTCCTTCGGTAGTTCACGTGCGATACGAAGAGCCGGCATAATTGCATGCGACGTTTCGAGCGCCGGAATGATTCCTTCCAGTTCGGCGCAAAGTGCGAATCCTTCGAGCGCTTCGGCGTCGCTGGCGTAGATGTATTCGGCCCGTCCGCCGTCGTGAAGATATGCGTGCTCCGGACCGATTGATGCGTAATCGAGGCCAGCAGAAATCGAATGAGTCGTTGCAATTT
>VBQB01000061.1:0-1359 GCA_005887855.1 Verrucomicrobiota bacterium
TGCTTTCAGGAATCGACGGCGCCATCGCCGCCGCGATGTCGCCATCGCTGATCATGCGCAACGACGCGCCGGCCTCTCGAATTTGATCGACAATCTCTTTGTGTCGCGGCCGATCCAGCATCATCACGGTCACGTCTTGCACGCGTTTCTCAAGTGCGCGCGCCACGATAGCGAGCGTCTCGGCAACCGGGCTCTCCAGCCGAAGTGTATCGCCGCGCTTCTGCGTGTATTGAATCACACGGGGCCCGTAAGATAACTTCATCATGTAAAAGGAAGGTACATCGCGCAACGCCACTTTTACTCCTTCCTCGGGACTCGCCGCCGCGATGCAACTGATCGAATTCGGCGCCCCTTTGGAAATGTTGGTCGTGCCGTCGATCGGATCGATCGCAATATCGAACTGTGGTGTTCCCGGCAGCCAGGTGCCGAGTTGCTCGCCTTTGAAAATGCCCGGCGCTTCGTCCTTGATTCCTTCACCGATCACGACCTCGCCGCAGATGTTCATGAGATCGAACATGCCGCGCATCGCATCGCACGCCGCCGCGTCCGCTGCCTCCTTATCTCCACGGCCGAGCCAGCGAAGCGAGTTGAGCGCTGCTGCTTCGGTCGCGCGCACGAAATCGAACTCGATGATGCGCTCGATGTCGTGATAATTCTGTTTCGGCAGTCGCAGAGTCACGGAGTGTCAATTTTCACGCATCTGGCAGCGATGACAAGGAGAACACCGCCTGGGACAATGCAGACTTGATTCCCGTGGCGCTTTTCACTTGGATAGCGGTGTGCCTCCTCAGGATGAAGTGACTTCGTTGACCGCCATTGGTCCAGCAGCTGCGGGACAACAGGGCGGTGTCGCGTTTACGACTACGCATTGGAGTGTTGTGCTGACTGCGCAAGGCGAATCCCCGGCGGCTGAAGAAGCGCTGGAAAAACTTTGCCGGATGTATTGGCGACCCATCTATAGCTTCGTGCGGCGACAGGGCGTTGCGCCAGAGGAGGCGGAGGATCTCACTCAAGGTTTTTTTGCGCAGCTATTGGAGCGGGGAAGTCTCAGTGCTGTCCGCAAGGAAAAAGGACGACTTCGTTCTTATCTGCTTGGGGCACTGAAATATTTTCTGGCCGACGAACAGCGTCGCGCGATGGCGATCAAGCGGGGGAAAGGACAGCGGCTCATCCCATTGGAAGAACTGCGTTCTGAGAACCGTGTCGAGATGGAACCAGCAGATCCAGTGACTGCTGAAATGATCTACGAACGCCGGTGGGCCTTGACGGTTCTGGAACAGGTGCTCGACCGATTAAAGAATGAATACCGGACGGCAGGTAATGCCGCGTTGTTTGATTCGTTGAAGCAATTACTGCCGG